>QHZC01000393.1 GCA_003224515.1 Acidobacteriota bacterium | reverse complement strand
CCTAGACGGTTTTGGCTGGGGAGAACCGAACTTTGCTGCCCTGAGCAACACTTTACCTGATCGTCGCTGCAGCTTGGAGAGTACGATGCTCCGCGCTTTGGACCAGTCATCCGCGGTCGGTTCTGATAGCACACGCTTCTGGAAGAGGGTGGGCAATTTTTTGGTTGTCGGAGATACCGCCACTCATTCTGTTCATCGCCTCCCCTTTGTTGGCTCCGGGGAATCAGAGGACGTCGAAACTTTGTTAACTTCTCCTCGAGGAGGATCACTTTTGACCTGCGGGGGAGGCGCATGAATCATAACGAGGACAAAGACCCGCTGATGAATGGTCGCGAAAGCAGGCTACAGCTCGTGCATGCCCGCGAGGTTGCAGCCCTGATTGAGTCTTTGGGGTATACCGATCGGTCCGCGAGAGAGTGGGGCTTCCCGGATATCTTTTCTTTAGCCGAGCATCTCTTCGCACGTCTCCAGCAAAACCCTGCGCCGGATGAGAGGGCCAGCCAGAAGGGCGGGTGGCTTTCCCTCTGGGAAGAAACAAGATGCGCGCTGCACAAGTTTTCACTGAGCCTGGCCTACGTGATCCCTTGGATGGTGATGCTAATCTTAGAGTACTTGCGGCCGGACGCTCTGCGGGTTTCCCCCGAGATTGGGGGAGCACTGAGTCTTTCTCTGATTGCCAGTCTTATAACCACCGGCGGATTCGTCCAGATGATCTCCCGCAGCGGGAACTTCTATTACGGGCTGAAAGAGCCCGTTTTGGCGCATCATACCTGCATCTCACTCCTGAACATTGGGCTGACTAGCAGCCTTTTCCTCACGTTGTTAGGGATAATGGTGGGTTCTTACTTTCATTTATTTGCCGGCAACTACCTTGTGCTGGCTGCCATCAACTACCTGGCCCTGAGCCTTCTGTGGATGCTCTGTGCCGTCCTTTCTGTGCAGGGGAGCGGCTGGTGTATCCCGTTCATTTTTTTCCTCAGCATTCTAATGAGTGGGTTGATAAAAATTTTCGTTCATTTGGGAACAACAATGCTTTTGATACTCTGCCCGTTGCTGGCAGTGTCGTGCGCGATCGCGTGTGTGCTGGCCGGTTCTTATCGCGCGGAGAGAAAGAACCCACAGAGCAAGGATAGCGCGCGTCCACGAAGCGGAGTCATGTTCATCTCGCTGGTGCAATTCTATGTCTACGGAACCGTCTATTTCAGCTTTCTCTTTGCCGACCGACTGACTGCGGGAAGCGCGGTTCCATGGGTTTCTGGCCTAAGTTTCGGAATTGACGCCGCATATAAGAAGGGTACGGATCTGGTACTGTTAGCTTTCCTGATTACCGCCGCACTTGTGGAATACCTCGCTGATTCTTTCTTGCGGTTCTGGCAAAGGCTAGCTACGGAACTTCCGCAAGCCGCAAGCGAGCAACTGATGGTAAGCCTGTGGAAACGTCACTCGAAATCGATGTTGGCTATCTTTACTGCGTTCGTGGTGATTGCCTTGAGCGCTTGGTTCGCCTTCTCTCGTTCGAGCAGCCTGGCCCCTGCCCCCCGATTATTGCAGACCGCTGTCCTCGGCGGTCTTGGTTACCTCATGCTCAGCGTAGCTTTGCTAGAAATCATAATTTTGGCCAGCATAAATGCCATTTCGATGGCCTCGCTGGCCGTAGCAGCGGGAGTCGCAGTGAACCTGCTGACTGGCTATGGACTCAGCCATTTGTGGGGAGTGCAATATGCCGCCGTCGGACTGCTCGCTGGGTCCGCTGTCGTTTTATGGATATCTAACGCGGCGGTTAAACGTGTCCTGGGCCACCCTGATTATCATTATTCCATTTCGTGAGCTTTCCTGATGCTTGCTCTCGATGCACTAAAGGCTTTTTGGATCCTCGGCGTCTTCCTTTCAACGTTTTTGTGGTTGCCAACACATCTCTTTTCGGGCCGGCCGAATTCTCCCAGGGTCATTCGGATTGCCGGCAACTGGGCCCGTACCGTGCTGTGCGTAACCATCTTAGTTTTTCTCTTGAGCCGTTTGAGGGTGCTCGGTGCGATCACGGTTGTTTTGTTTTTTTTGGGCGCGATAGCCGTCAGCTGGTTTCGCAAGCGTGCTGGGATGCCTCGCCGTTTGTTGACGAACCTGCAAGCAACCACAATAAAAATAATGCGCCTGGTTGAATCTCGGTCGTTTGGCCTGTTTTTCCTGCCCCGCAAGCGCTCGCCCACCTCGGCCCGCCGGCCTTGGGGATTACGCGTAAACTCCGTGCTGAAAGTCCTGGAAGGCCGGGAACTGCTGGGCGCATGCTTTGTTGTGGTGCTGGGAACAACCGTCGTTGTGCGCGCCGAGCATGCGGTTCGGGAAATGCGTTTTGATCAACCTGAGCAATACTCTGCTCTGCTGCGTGCGCGAGAATTGATGCTCAATACCCACCCTGCCGGCCGACCGTTCGTATTTCCGGCCGTGATCGCAACCACATCTTTGCTTAGCAGTACGGAGCCCACGCAGGTAACGCGTTTCCTGACACCTGCAATTGGCCTGTTGGTCGTTCTGGCCATCGGCTTGCTCATTCAGGTATGCGCCCGTGTGGGTGTTGCGTGCGTCGCCGCTATCTACTGCTT
>QHZC01000391.1 GCA_003224515.1 Acidobacteriota bacterium | reverse complement strand
CAAAGCGGAATTACACGCAGCGCTGCTCGCTGCCTCTGAAACCAACAGCTACCGCGACACTTCCGTCGTTTTCGACCATACCTACGTCTACGTCGTGCGGAGTGTCATCCAGGTCGAAGGCAATGAGCTGGAGTCCTCCGACTCTCAGCCCGTGACGATCACTCCGCGTGATACTTTTCCTCCCGCAACCCCGCAGGGTCTCGTAGCCAGCTTGCTTCCCGGCCGGGCCCCGGGCACGGTTCTTGTTGATCTCTCCTGGTCGATCAATCTTGAAACCGATCTGGCCGGATATCGCGTCTATAGAAGTGAGCAGGAGGGCACTAGCGGCCAGCTTCTCAGCCCGGATTTGTTGCCCACGCCCGCGCTTCGTGATACCTCTGTAGAGCCCGGGCACCGCTATTGGTACACCGTGACCGCGGTAGACCGCGCTGGGAATGAGAGCGCGCCCGGCGCACCGGTGGTTGTCGACGTCACGCAACCAGCGCCCTGAGTCCGGGTTAAACGGTTGCTTGCATCCTGGGAGCCCAGCACTCGATGTCGGTTCGCCCGCATCTGCCCGGTTATCGATGGTTACGCGTCTTCCGCAACGCGGCGGTTCGCACCGGCGTTTACGTGGGTATTTGTCTGACTTTGGTTTTCACCGCATGGCTCGTTATTGCCAATCATGCGCCATTCCTGGAACGCTTTGCGCTGGAGCGCAATATCGCCGCCGCCGCGATTCTCGGCTTCCTCGGTGCCGTTCCCATTTTTCGGTTTCTGCGCTTGCCGGGACATCTCCTGGCATCGAGCCTACTTGGCTGGCTCATTTTCAGCCTTAGCTATCGTGCGCTCTGCCTAATTTTCCGCGGGCTCAGTAATCGGCTCAGCACGTTCCATGTTTTCATGCTGGGCGCCGTCGTCTATATGATTCTCACGACGCTTTGCTGGATTGTTGCCACCATCTGGAGAGCGCGTGACATGCGAGTTGACCAAGAATGAAAATCTGCCGGTACCTGATGCGCCACCCTTCCTCTTCGGACTCTGCTTCGCCGCGCTATGGACTGATCGAAGGAGAAAATGTCATCGAGATCTCTGGCCCGCCCTGGGCGCACTGGTCGCGAGGCTCGCGTTCTTCGCGCTTCGCCGATGTTCGGCTGCTCGCCCCGGTGGAGCCTTCGAAAATCGTCTGTATCGGCCGCAATTATGCCGCCCATGCAGCGGAGATGGGTAACGAAGTCCCGAAAGAGCCATTGATGTTTCTCAAGCCGTCTTCCTCCATCATCGGCCCGGAAGAAGCGATCGTCTTGACAACATATTCCCAACAGGTGGAACACGAAGGCGAACTCGCCCTGGTTATCGGCCGCCGCTGTTCGCAGTTGCGCGATATCGACGACTCACTGTCCTTCGTCATAGGTTATAGCTGCCTCAACGATGTCACCGCGCGTGACCTTCAGAAAAGGGATGTTCAATTCACTCGCGCCAAGGGTTTCGATACTTTCTGCGCCGTCGGTCCGCACATTGAAACCGCTCTCGACCCGTCGAATGTCCTCGTCGAGACTCACGTCAACGGTGCACGCCGCCAGTCCGGTGTCACCTCACTCATGACTTATCCGCCCGCGTTTCTTGTCCGCTGGATCTCCCGCATGATGACCTTGATGCCCGGCGACGTGATCGCCACCGGTACGCCCGCTGGCGTCGGTCCGCTCCTTGCCGGTGATACGGTGGAGGTCAGTGTTGCCGGTATTGGCGTGTTGCGCAATCCGGTGCACGCTCCACAAGCGTAGTTACACGTACACCGCAGGGTTTCGGTAGAATACACATCAGGGGGGGCATCGGCGGATGCAGGAAGTCTTACCGCCGCACTGCGTGGACGCAATTTTTCGCGGCGCCGAGCGCAATCCCACCGATCTAAGACTACGGAGTCTGCTTGTTGAAGGCCTTGTTTGCCGATTGGAAACTAGTGCTCGCCATGGGTGGTGCAGCGATCGCTGCCCTGGCCATGATCGCTTATGCTTTCCTCCGTCCTGCCGTGAATCCCGAAGAAGAGGAGCGCAAACGGCGGCTCCATCTGAACCAGATCGGCCGCATTGCCGAAGGGCAGATCGTCGAGCTGGTCGAGCACCCGCCCGAATCGAAAGTGGCTCGCAAGGGTTTGTTCGGCGCAGGTGCGCCCCTGCTTCGAGACATGCGGCCGCGCCATCTCGTTTCCTACAGTTATTTGATTTCGGGCGTCACCTATCACACTGCGCAGGACATCACCGGCCTCGAAAGCCAGATTCGCCTGGAGCGCCTTGTCGCTGGGCAGCCCGCGAGCATCAAGTACGATGCAGCCAATCCCGCTGATTCCATCCTCGTCGCCGACGACTGGTCCGGTTTACGCTGAGTTTCGCAGCGCTTGCGTTAATCGTTCTCTCGCAAATGACCGTCTTCTGAGTTCTGCTTTCGCCTGGGTTGCGCTATCCTTTTGCATGCCGCCTCAGGGCGAGCCAATTCCAGTATCATGAAAATGATCATCGCCTCCGTTCTGACCACCATTCTGATCGTGGCGTTGACGCTCAGCGCCATTTTTGTCCTCGTCTGGGCGACAGAATACGTGACGTCACTGGAATCTCCACTTCACCGTGCCGCCGCCATGGGCGCGGAGCTGCTCCTGGGAGTTGTGCTGCTCCTCGGAACCGTCTGGCTCGCCACACACCTTGCCGTGCGCATTTTTACTCCGAAGGAATCCCCTTCCGAGGGAGGACCCGTTGTCTGAGCCCAAGCCCAGTTTGCTTCCCGAAGCCAGACACCGTGACCGTATGGAAGAACTTCGCCGCATTTCCGGGGAAGCCGAGGCCGGTGGCGGCCCGGAGCGTCGCGGGCGCGAACACAAAGCCGGCAAGCTCACCGCGCGCGAGCGCATTCACCTCCTTTTGGACGAATGCAGCTTCGAAGAGCTGGACAAATTTGTCCGTCACCGCTGCGTCGATTTCGGCATGCAAGAGCAGCGTCCCGCCGGCGACGGCTTTGTTACCGGCTTCGGCCGCATCGATGGGCGTCTGGTCTACGTCTTCGCGCAGGACTTTACCGTTTTCGGTGGTTCGCTATCGGAAACCAACGCGCAGAAAATCTGCAAGATCATGGACCTTGCCATGCGCGCAGGGGCACCCGTCATTGGCCTCAATGACTCCGGCGGCGCGCGTATTCAGGAAGGCGTGGCCTCGCTCGCTGGTTACGCCGATATTTTTCTGCGCAACACGCTGGCGAGTGGAGTTGTCCCGCAGATAAGCGCCATCATGGGTCCTTGCGCTGGCGGCGCGGTCTACTCGCCAGCAATCACCGACTTCATTTTCATGACGCGCGAAACGTCCTACATGTTCGTCACCGGCCCCGACGTCATCAAAACCGTTACCCACGAGGAAGTCACCAAGCAGGAACTCGGGGGCGCGATGACCCACAATGAAAAAAGTGGCGTCGCTCACTTCGTCTCGCGTGATGACGCTGATTGCCTGGTGATGATCCGCGAATTGATGAGTTTTCTGCCCTCGAACAATTTAGAAGATCCGCCGCGCCGCGCGACCTCGGACATCCCGGCTCGCCGCGATGAATCGCTGAACACCCTCGTTCCCGCCGATCCCCAGAAGCCTTATGACATTAAGGACGCCATTCACTCGGTTATTGATGATGGTTATTTCTTCGAAGTCCACGAACATTACGCCAAGAATCTTGTCGTGGGCTTTGCGCGCCTGGACGGCCGCCCCATTGGCATCCTCGCCAATCAGCCGGCGTTTCTCGCCGGCGTTCTCGACATCAACGCTTCCGTGAAGGGCGCGCGCTTCGTTCGTTTCTGCGATGCCTTCAATATTCCACTCATCACCTTCGAAGACGTTCCCGGTTTTCTCCCCGGCACCCAGCAGGAGTTCGGCGGCATCATCAGGCATGGCGCAAAGCTGCTCTTCGCTTTTGCCGAAGCCACCGTTCCGAAAATCACCGTCATCACGCGCAAGGCTTACGGTGGCGCGTACTGCGTCATGGCTTCGAAACACATTCGAACGGACGCCAATTTCGCCTGGCCCACTGCGGAAATCGCGGTCATGGGTCCCGAAGGCGCGGTGAACATCGTCCACAAGCGCGAGCTCGACAAAGTTCCCGAATCCGAGCGCGAAAAACTCCGCCAGGAAAAAATCGCGGAGTTCCGCGAACGCTTTGCCAACCCTTTCGTCGCCGCCGAGCGCGGCTACATCGACGCCGTCATCGAGCCCGCCGACACCCGCGCCCGCATCATCACCGCTCTCCGCGCGCTCGAAAGCAAACGCGACACGAATCCACGCAAGAAACACGGCAACATCCCGCTATGAAAACCCCTCGGTAATCCTGATCCGGTTAAAATGAATTGCTGAAGCATAAATTCACCTCGGTCATAGAGAGCGCGGCAAGATTGCGTATATCGAGGAAATTCCTGGCGTCAAAACGCCAGGGCCAACCCTTGCGGAAGCAAGACCCAACCCGAAGGAAGCCTTAACCTGAATCCTGCGTGGAAAATGGCCGTCGATTGAGCGAAATTCGCGTCAAAAAGGACTCTTTGTGCTTCCGGGGCTGCCACATCCAAACATCACTTTTAGTGCGGTTTGCGTGTAAGAGGTCAAAATAGCCGTGGCTCACTTCAGCAAATACTCCTGCAGAAATTCCACTGTCGCGTAGAACTGAAAATCCTGGTTGGGCTTTTTCCTATACCCGTGGCCCTCGTCCTTCGCGATCAGGAGCCATACCGGCGTCCCCTGCTTTTTCAGCGCATCGGCGATCTGTTGGGATTCGCTTACCGGCACACGCGGATCGTTCTTTCCCGCGATCACGAACATCGGCTTCTTGATTTTCTCAATGTTATTCATTGGCGCGATTTTCTCCAGGAACTCCCGCATCTTCGGGTCGCGCTCGTCGCCGTATTCCGCGCGCCGCAAATCTCGCCGGTAGGCCTCCGTGTGCTCCAGGAAGGTCACCAGGTTGGACATGCCCACGATGTCCACCGAGCAGCGAATCCGGTCGCTGTAAAACGTCGACACCGCCAGCGTCATGTGCCCGCCGTAACTCCCGCCCGTCACCGCGATCCGCTCGCTGTCCAGTCCCGGCTGCGTTGCGATCCAGTCGAACAACGCATTAATATCTTTGTACGTGTCCTCGCGCTTGAACCCGTTGTCCATCAGCGAGAACGTCTTCCCGTATCCCGTCGACCCGCGCACGTTGGGATAGATCAGCGCGAGCCCAAGTTCGTTCAGAAAGTAATTGGCGCGTCCGAGAAACGTCGGCTGCGACTGTCCCTCTGGCCCGCCATGAATCACCACCAGCACGGGGCGCTTGCCGGAGAACTTCGCCGGCGGCTTGTACAGGAATCCCGAAATCTTCTTCCCGTCAAAACTCTTCCATCGCACCAGCTCTGCTTCGGGAAACTCTTCCGTCCTAACCGCCGTTTCGCTCGTCGTCCATCGTTCCACTTTCCCGTTCCGCACATCCAGAGAATACACATCTCCCGGCCCCCGCCCATTGTTCAGCGAGAATCCGAGCTCGTTCCCGCTTAGGTGCCAATGGAGGGAACCGATCACACCAGAGGGCAGTTTAGGAATTGACAGTTGGCCTTTTCCGCCTAGGCTAAGAACATGCAGAACGCTCGTGCCGTCTTCGTCCTTCATGTAGGCAAGCAGCTTTCCATCGCGCGAAAGATCAAATTGTTCGACATCCCACTTTGCATCGGGGCCGCTGAGCAAATATTTCGCCTCATTGCTGGCCAGGTCCCAATAGGCCAGATTCAAAAATTCGGAGTCGCGGTCTTCTGTCAAATAAATGCCCTTGCCATCCCTGGCGAAGCGCGCTTCTCCGATACCCACCTTTTCTCCGCCTGACATGCCTCCGAGTTGCAACCTCATTTTTTCGCCAGTTTTCGTGTCTACGAGCCACAAATACGCTTCGTTTATTGAGATTTCCTCTTTGAGCAAGATCCTCGTGTCATCCGGTGACCAATCCTCTGGTCGCCAACCGCCGCCCGCCAGTTGCGTCAGCAAATGATCGGTCTTCGAATCACTTGGATTCATCAACCACAAATCCGTATCTTTTCCCGTACGTCGGGTGGACATGTATGCGATCTGATTGCCGCTCGACGACCACGGCCCCGCAAGGTTTCGCGACTTTCCGTCCGTCAGCAGCGTCACGTCACCAGTGGCCACGTCGTAACGATAGAGCTGGTACCATTCGCCACCGCCAATGTCCTTCGCAAAGAGAATGTAGTCACCCCCATTCGGATGAAACCGCCCGCTCCCGACGGAGTCCGCGAAAAACGTCAACTGCTGCCGTTCCCCACCCGGCATTTTCACCAGATGGAGTTGCGGCGTCTCCGCAAACCGTGTCCCGATCAGCATCTCGCGCTTCATGGGATGCCAATCCGCAAGACTCGCGCTTCGATACGACCCGTATCGCCCCGCCGTGTCCGCCAACGACGCCGTTATCTTCGGCACGCCATCCACGAGCAAGTTGTCTGCCGGTGCGACGACGGGGTCCTGCGCGCGCCCCGGCGCAACCACGAAGAATCCCAGTGCGAGTAAGAAGTAGAATCGTTTCATCTTGGATCACCTCTATATGATGGCCGCAGGATTCTGTGTATACACCATCAGTGCCGCAACCGCGAAGAGTTGTTCGAACTAGCTCCCTCCGCGACAAATCCGGCAAGATGACTCATGGACGGAGAACGGACAATGCTTCCGTGCGATGAAGCTGGGCTTTGGCACTTCCATGGCCATGTTAACCTTTACCGCTCGCCTCGCTTGCGGAAGCTTCCCGTGCACCTTCGAAAGTATGCCGCCGCTTGCTTGCTCTTGCTTTCGCAACAGCGGGCACACGTGCGCAGAATAAGACGACAGCCGAACGCCTGGGCGATCCGCCCGATTCGAAACTCCTGATCGTTCTTGCTGACCATCTTGCGGTCGCCCATTCCGTGGAGACCGCCAGCTTCAACGCCCTGAACAAAAAGGCCATCACTTCCGCCAGCATCATGGTGCCCTGCGCCTGGCTCACCGAAGTCACTTCCTACGCGAAAGACCATCCGGATACGGACCTGGGCTTGCACCTCACCTCACCAGCGAATGGAAAGCGGATCGCTGGGGGTCGGCGGAATCAAAAGACAAAGTCACAAGCCTCTTCGATCCCTCCGGCTATCTGTGGCGGGACACTGTCTCCGCGGCCCGCAATTTGAGGCCCGAGGAAACTGAACGAGAAATTCGCGGCCAGATTGAGCGCGCCGTCGCTCTCGGAATTGATCCCACGCATCTGGACAGCCACATGGGCGTGCTCTTCAACACGCCGGAACTTTTCGCCCTCTACGTCAAAGTCGCTCATGAATACAAATTGCCTTTTTTTGGCTATCCGATTTCCCGACGCCCCCGCCGAATTTTTCTCCGCCCTCTCCGAAAAGGACGTCACTCTGGACTCGGTGGTCATTGCCAATCATTCCGTTCTCGCAAACGACTGGCAAGATTCTTATCTCCAGGCTGTGAAGAACCTGAAACCCGGTCTCACCGAAACCACCTCGGCTATGACGACACTGAACTGCAAGCAGTAACTTTGGATCGCCCGGACTACGGTGCTGCCGGGCGGCAGCGCGACTATGATTTTGTAACCAGCCCCGAATTCAAGAAGGCTTTGGGAGAAAATCACGTCATACTCGTCAAGCGGAGGGATTTCAAAAAGCTCGTGAATTAGTTTCGCCGAAGGACAGCAACCCTGCAGATTCGTGGCACTCCCTTCCCCCGTGCTAAACTCGCAGCTCGCTCAATGCTTCTATGTTCAAGAAAATCCTGATCGCCAATCGCGGTGAAATCGCCGTGCGTATCCTGCGCGCCTGCCGCGAGCTGGGTATTCGCTCCGTCGCCGTTTTCAGTGATGTCGACCGCAAATCGCTTCACGTCCGCCTCGCCAATGAAGCTTATCCCATCGGCCCGGCGCCTTCGCGCGAAAGCTACCTCTGCATTGACAAGCTCATGGACGTTGCGCGTCGCGCCGGTTGCGATGCCGTCCATCCGGGTTATGGATTTCTCGCGGAAAACGCCGCGTTACCGCGCGCCTGTACGGACGCGGGCCTCACCTTCATCGGGCCGCCAGCCGACGCCATGGAATCTCTCGGCTCCAAAACTGCGGGCCGCCAGCTTGCCCGCCGCGCCGACGTTCCCACGGTTCCCGGGACGAACGACCCCATCGAAAATCCCGCCGCAGCGCAGGCCCTGGCGCACCGCATGGGCTACCCCATTCTTCTGAAAGCCGTCGTCGGTGGCGGCGGCAAAGGCATGCGCCTGGTTTACAGCAACGCCGAATTCGAATCCGCGTTCCGCGATGCTGCTTCCGAAGCCATGAATGCTTTCGGTGACGACCGCCTGCACCTGGAAAAATATCTTAACCGGCCTCGTCACGTGGAAA
>QHZC01000390.1:3643-5898 GCA_003224515.1 Acidobacteriota bacterium | reverse complement strand
CGACCTAAAGTCAGAAGGATTGCCGAAGAAATTCCAGCGATCGGCCAGATCGCCGGTTCCGCTCAGATCAAAGGACTGGTCATTGACTCCCCAAGGCTGCCCGCTCTGCAACGTGATGATGGTATTGAGTTGCCAGCCTTCAAGGAGTTGGCTCCTGGTTTTCTTCTCAGGGAGCGTGTAGGTCACGGAGAGCGTAAAGCGGTGAGTAATGTCAAAGTCGCTGCTGCCATGGTCTAGGGCCGGATGCGCGCTGTCCTTAGGAAGAAAAGCAACCCAGTTGGAGGAGGCGTCGTCCAGGGCATGAGAATAGGTATAGCCGGCCACGAAATCGAGACCATGATAGTTGCGAGCGGTCAGAGTAGTTTGCAAGCCGTGGTACGTCGATCCATACGCATTCGAGAGGTAGTTGACGAATCTGAGGGAGGGGGCCTTGCCATTGATCGGGTAAGGGCGCGCCGCTGCCTCAGCACCACCATCGGCAGCGCAAACGTCGGGATTATAGAGGGATTGATAGCAGGCGGTGATTTCCGCAGGACTCCACCCAGACCCGACGGCTGGCTGATTGAGATCCCTGACACCAATGAGTTTCACGCCACGATTGCCTACATAAGTAGCCTCCAGGGAAAGTTTGCTGGAGAAGGCATGCTGGATACCAATGGTCCAGTTTTCAACGTAGGGGGTACGGAAGTTGCGGTTCATGGCGAAGGTGTCGCAAGGGCCGGGGTTGTCGGGACCAGTTGCATGGCTCGCACCGTCTCCACATTGGACCAGTCCAGTAACGTTAGCGGGATAGATTGCCGTGGTTTGATCCACCCAGGTAACGCTCGACCCAGGGATGGTGACTCCGGTTGTGAAGATGTTGCCAATGCCGGGCGTGGTGGCCGCGGGATCGCCGGTGACAATGGTAGCGCCGGTGGGGATGGTGCCGAGACCCAGCGTGACGGTATTTTGTGTATTCTGTTGCGAGAGGAACGCGTTCATAGACAGAAGGCTGTAGATGAGACTCCCTCCGGCGCGGACGATAGTGGTGCCCTTTCCGGTCACGTCCCAAGCGATCCCGAAGCGCGGGGAGAAATTCTTGTGGTCGCCTTTATAGATCGAGTTGATGTTCTTCCCCACCTGTTCGAAGCCAGCCGAAGGCTCCCAATTCCCGAAAAGGTTGTTGGCCTCGCTGGGAACGCCCTGGAGCTCATAGCGAAAACCTAGATTCAGAGTCACCCTCGGAGTGATTCGCCAGTCGTCCTGAGCATAACCGGCATAAAGCCACTGTGAGATGTTTCGCGTGGGATCTCCTGCCAAAAAAGTGGTGTTTCCCGGTACGCCTTTGAGAAAATTCTCCAGATTTGCAAATCTCATCCGGCCTCGGCCAGCCCGAAAAGTAGCCTGGTGGACCAAGTCCTTGCGGAGTTCGCCACCGAACTTAAAGGCATGCTTGCCACGCAAGTGGGAGAGCTGATCAATAACGTCATACACTTTGTCGGGCCCGACAATTTTGGGAAAATTGTGGAAGGCGCCCAGTTGCGAAAAGGGATTGATTCTGATGTCGGGTATCCCGCTCAATAGGGGATTGGAGAGACCAGTGTTGATTTTGTAAGGAAAACCGATATCGTCAGGGAGGATCTGGAGTACGTAGTGTGTAAAGCCGCCGCGGAGCTCGTTGGCCAAGGTGGAACTTGGGGTCCAAGCCCAGTGGGCGGAGACGTCTTGAGCCCGAGAATGAACCTTGGTGCGGAACTGTGGCAAGAGCTCAAAGAAGTCCATTCCCACGATGGTGTCGTTGCCAAAGAAATAAGAGCCGCTCAGGGCGTGATGGTTGCTGATATGGTAATCCACCTTCCCGATGGCGTTCTTTGAGCTATTGACGTTCGGATAGTTCAGCGAGACAAACGTCCCCTGCCCGGTGTTGGGGGTGGGAGCGTAGAATCCCAATAAATAATTGCTGAGCGGATTAACCACGAAACTCGGGTTCTGCGCCAGCAGGTCTTGGGTGGCATCGGCGACGCTGATAGAGCAATCGCCCGTGGTGATCAACACACACCCGTTACCACCGCCGCCGACAATGGAAGCTGTTGTCGGGACGTGTCCTGGCAGGGAGTTGCCGACCGTATACATCTGGCCCTCGAATGCACCAAAATAAAAGAGCTTGTCCTTAATGATCCGTCCACCGGCCGATCCGCCATACTGTTCGAGTTCGACGGGAGTTTTGGGATCTCCCGCTGGATTGAAATAATTGCGCGCGTCGAAGGAATCCGAGC
>QHZC01000390.1:0-3453 GCA_003224515.1 Acidobacteriota bacterium | reverse complement strand
TAGCTGGTGTCCTCGGGACGGATACCGTTGGTGCTCTGGGTCCAGGGTCCGCCGCCAGGGTAGATCATGGTGCCGGGACGGAGAGAGACAAGATTCTGGTAGTTGCGCCCGTTCAGCGGTAGGTCGTTAATGATTTCATTGCTGATCGTTCCACCTAAGGTGGTGGAAGTGGTATCCACCATGGGAACTTCCTCGGTGATGGTGATGGTTTCGTTGGTCGAGCCGGGCTGGAGGACGGCGTCGATGCGGGCGTCCTTGCCAACTTCTACTAAGATGTTCTTGCGCTCAAAAATCTTAAAACCCTTGAATTCGGCGCGCACTGTATAAGTGCCGGGCAGAAGGTTCAATGCAACGTAGGCTCCATCTGAGTCCGTGGTCAGAGTTTGTGAAACGCCGCGTGCCACGTCCATAATGGTTACGGTCGCGTCCCCGACGTTGCCGCCGGACTGGTCGGTGACGACACCCAGAATTCTGCCCGAACTGCCTTGCGGGCGAGCTACGCCACTAGCGAGTAGTGCGACGCAAACCACCGCCAAAACTCGAACTAGATAGGCCAGAACGACACACTCCGGCGTGACGTTTCGCTGAGCCTTGGGCTGCATGAGGACCTCCCCCCCACAAAATAGGTATAGCCGCTGTACCACCATATGATACAAGCTGTCAAGCAATTCCTTAATTCCCCACATTTGAAATTATAATTGGGCTGGGCGAGACGGAATGCTGGTCCAGAGGTTGGACCACTCTTGTGTCACTCTGTTCTCATTCGGAAGCTATCATGAGGTCCGCTGTGTACATCTTGAATTGTCCAGGATGGCGTTGCCTTCAAGGCGGAAGGTGGCTCGTGCCGGCGAGTCTAAAGTAAGCCATTGTTGCGATGCAAGTCCCTTCGAGGGGGCCGCTTGCGTGCGAAATTACGGTAAACGGGCTTTGGATCAGAAAGGCTTGCCACCTTGTGAAATGGGCTAAATTCAAGAACTTGTCTTGCCAGGGTGGGTGCGTCCCGGCGGTGCACGCGTTTTCTTTTTTGAAGGGTGCTGATCGCAATTCTTCGGTACACTATGGCCGATAATGTTTCATTTCCTGCATATCTTACTGATGTCGGCGCCAATAGCTGCGCCTCACCAAAACATCGTGGCGAGCGTCGCCGCCAGATCGTGCGCCGAGGGGTGGGACAGTTCTGGACCGGAGGCCAAGAAGAAGCGGCCGAAGCATGCAAAGGAAGAGCAGCAAAATAAAGCCAGGGCTTGCATCGAACTGGCTTTTCCACCGCTGGAGATTCAAGAATACTTACAGTCATACGCCCGGAGTCAGCAATGGAAAATCAGCAAGGAACGTGTGACCGAAGACTCCTGGACGATCTCGCGGGAGCTCAGCAAAGAGGAACTGCTGGAAGCTACTAAAAGGAACACAAATACGGCCCGGATAGACTGGACAGGAGGAATAGTCCTCGTGCACATCAGTACGGTGCAAGTGGCAGACGGATTTGCGCGCACCATGATTCGTGCCAGCTTCCGCGGCTACGGCCAAAACGGGGATCAGTTTGCGCAGCAGCGGGAATACTGGGAATTGGAATCAAACAACAACTTTGAGACGTCCATCACTGCTGCGCTGCAGACCCATTTCAAACCTTCGCAATAGGAGTTGGGCGCAAGTAGCGGTCGTGGGGCACACGGAAGGAGAATCCTCGATGATTCTATGCGGTAGGTCTTCGAACCGAACCCGCGCCTTTAGTCCGAGGCCGCTCCCGACAGACCGCGATTATGCGGCTTCGACCGGCGAATGTCAGAGTGACTCAACCGTCGCGACCGCCACTTGCGCCGTCATCCCCTCTTGAGCGGGAGGAAAGAAAACCCGAAATAGACCTTCTTTCGCCGCACTGAAATTGAGTTTTTCTATTCTTGTCAGGTGGCTCGTCGGCACAACTACTTGGCCACCAAGCCCTTGGCGCGCAGCTTCCAAAGGTCATAACGGAGGGATCCCAGCTAAGGCAAGGCGATGCCAAAGTCTTCAAAAAGTATTCTCAAATGAAGTTGCAGATGAAACGAGAAGCTTTGGAGAAGATGAACCGCCTGGCCAACGAAATCGTGCTTGATTCTGGTACAGCGGTGGTCCAATAAAAATATTTGGTACAGTTTTGGTACAGTCGATGAAAATGTGAGGGAGCGGAGTAGCAGTAAAGTTGGAAAGTGCTTTAGAATCGATAGTGCACTTCATGTCGGGGCGTAGCGCAGCCTGGTAGCGCGCCTGCCTTGGGCGCAGGAGGTCCCGAGTTCAAATCTCGGCGCCCCGACCAAAACATTTTGCGTAGTTTCTTTAACTTAACTTGAAGCTCTCCTCACTGAAAACCGTCCTGTGGAATTCCGGCAGGCAGGAGGTCTGGATTGGCAAGTCGTTTAGTTTCCAAGAGTTCGCCACATAACCAATTATTCAAAAACACGGGGAGGTAGGAGTGCTATTCAGACACGCCGAGCGCGTGAAGCGTCCAGACGAACAAGAAGGCTGGGCTGGACTTGGCGATCTGGCCGCGAAAAACGCCTCCCGCTCCCATCACGTGGATGACGGGCATGCCCGACGCAAGGAGCGACCCGACGAGCATGATGATGTACCCCGACCGCCGTTCGGCGAGCACCAACGTTCCGTACAACCAGACGACCAGGATGGGCACCGCAACGAGGGTCGAGCCCCCTGCCTCGGCCGTCCCAACCCTGGCGTGACGGTATCGCTCGTCAGGTGAAGCGTCATGAAGAGGATCGAGAGCATAGACGTGATGGTTAACATGAGGTTGTGCTTCACTTGATATTTTCCTTGTTAAAGGGCCATCTCAAGTCGGCAACTGAACCCACTGATTTGAGCGTCCATCCCTCACCCCGATGCAAGCCGCACTGCGCTAGGCGCTTGTAGCACTTCGTCCGGTACGGAGTCGCCACAGCCAGTAGAACATCACCAAAAAGATGAGCAGTATCGGCAGCGCACGCATTGGAGCGGAGAGGAACGGCTCGGGAAGGATTTTGGCGACGCGCTCGCGGATCGAGAAGAATGATCCTGCGGCGATGAACAGACCGAAGCACATGCGCCAGAGGTGCCGCCTCAGTCTCGCCGCCCCACGAGGCGCGCCGAATCGGATGATGCGAAGGTCGCCGACGAAAGCAAGCGCGAAGATCGTCGCCAAGAAGAACAGCATCGCCGCCGGCACGCCGTTGATCATGAAATGCGGCTGCCCCATGGCGCGAACTCCCCGCGCGAACACGAGAATGGCGTACGCCAATGCAAAAACCGCGGCGGCTACGTCGAGGCGACGCGACCATACCGACGCAGCACGAACCGTCGTGAGCGCGGTGATGACGAAATACGCTGCCATGAACCCGCCAAGAAAGTTGGGATGGGTGAAGCCACCTTTGTCGAAGGCCAGGATGGACGCACTGATCCCCATGGTGAGCAGCGCGTACACGAACA
>QHZC01000386.1 GCA_003224515.1 Acidobacteriota bacterium | reverse complement strand
GTATCGCCATCTCTGCCAGCTTTTCCTTCATCAGGCCGAAGTTGCCGATCTGTTTTCCGAACGCTTTCCGTTCCTTTGCATATTTCGAAGAAGTCATCAGCACGTGCTTTGATCCGCCCACGCAGGAAGCGCCGAGCGTAAATCGCCCGGCATTTAGGATGTTGAACGCCACGATGTGTCCGCGGCCGATCTCATGTAGCAAGTTTTCTTTCGGAACCTTGCAGTTTTCCAGGAAAATCGGAGTCGTCGAACTCCCGTGGATGCCCATCTTGTGTTCTTCATTGCCTGGCTTGAAGCCTGGGAACGTGCGCTCCACGATGAACGCAGTAAACTTTTCGCCATCGATCTTCGCAAACACAATGTAAACATCGGCGAAGCCGCCGTTAGTGATCCACATCTTCTAGTTCCGCCCGTGTCAGCGAGTTCTGCGCGTCCGACCCCGCTTGCGGCTCCGATAAGCAGTACGCGCCGATCCACTCGCCGGTGGCCAGCTTCGGCAAATACTTTTTCTTCTGCGCTTCTGTGCCGAAGTACACGATCGGCAGTGTCCCAATTCCCGCATGCGCACCGTGCGTCACCGCGAACCCGCCGTAAATCGAAAGTTTTTCCGTCAGCACTGTCGTGGAAATTTTGTCCAGCCCCGCGCCGCCATACTCCTCGGGAACACCACCACCCATCAAACCGACTTCGCCACCTTTTTTCACCAGCTCGGCCATCAACCCGGCCTTTTTGTTTTCGAGTTCTTTGATGAAAGGAAAAACTTCCTTGAGGACAAATTCCTCAGCCGTCTGCCCGATCAGCTTTTGATCGTCCGTCAGATCCGCGGGCGTGAAGACGTCGCCCGGCTGCGGCGATTCCAGGAGAAAGCTGCCTCCCTTTGCTGCAGGCTTGGTGAGGGTAGCCGTGGCCATCTTGGTCGCTCCTAGCGGGGGATCGTTGCAATAAATGGGATTTGGTCAGACGTTTGTTTAAGGCGGGACACGCTGACCGTTCCAAGCCATTTTACGCCCGCAAAATGATGCAGTAAACATCGTTAAGCCGCCGGTGTCGAATCAGTTTTCAGTTGCCGTCGAACACCCCCGCTTAGGCCGGTTAGGCTCTTAAGGTGGTGTGCGATGGCAAACCAAGGATATAATCCACCCTCATTCCACGCCTCACTGAGGAACTCTGATGAAGCTGATCAACTGCGTTCGCACGCTAACCTGCTCGCGCCGGTGCTGGGCGTCCTTTTCTTCGCCGAACCCATTGCCGCCCAGGCTCCGCCGCCATCTGTTCCTGCCACCTTGCCCAATGAAACACCGGCCAAGTTAAACCCCGTCACTGATAGCTTCGATTACTCCAGGCGCGATGTTATGATTCCCATGCGCGACGGCGTGAAACTGCACACGGTCATCCTCGTGCCCAAGGGCGCCAAGAACGCCCCGATCCTGCTTACCCGCACGCCTTACGACGCCACCGATCTCACCTCCCACGCGCACAGCTCTCACCTCGGCCCGATCTTGAGCGGCTACGACAACGCGACCGAAGTGATCGTCGAAGGCGGTTACATCAGGGTCGTCCAGGATGTGCGCGGCAAGTACGACTCCGAGGGCGACTACGTAATGAACCGGCCCTTGCGCGGTCCGCTGAACCCCACGACGGTCGACCACGCCACGGACACCTACGACACCATCGACTGGCTGGTGAAAAACCTTCCGGAAAGCAACGGCAAGGTCGGCATCCTGGGCATTTCTTACAACGGTTTCACCCCGTTGATGGCCCTCGTCAATCCGCATCCAGCCCTCAAAGTGTCCGTGCCGATGAACCCCATGGTCGACGGGTGGATGGGCGACGACTGGTTCCACTATGGCGCTTTTCGACAACAGAATATGGCCTACATCTACGAACAGGAGGCCACGCGCGACAATAAGGCCAAATGGTGGACCAGCCACTTTGACGATTACGACGAGTTCCTGCAGGCGGGCTCGGCTGGCGAACTCGGCCGTCGCCATGGCCTCGAACAGGTCGGCTTCTGACGGAAAATTCTGGAGCACCCCAGCTACGACGCCTTTTGGCGCGAGCAGGCCATGGACCGCGTGCTGGCGGCCCAACCCCTGAAAGTGCCGGTGATGCTGGTGCATAGCCTGTGGGATCAGGAGGACATCTACGGCGCGATAGCCGTCTACAAAGCGATCAAACCGAAAGACACCGACAACGACAAGGTGTTCCTGGTCATGGGGCCTTGGCATCACGGCCAGGAGATCGATGACGGCAGCACGCTCGGGGCCTTGAAATTCAACAGCGATACCTCGCTGTACTTCCAGCGGGAGATCTTGCGGCCCTTCCTTGACCAATATCTCAAGGACGGCGCCCTGAAGGCGGACATCCCGCCCGTTTCTGCTTTTGAGACCGGCACGAACAGGTGGCGGCGTCTGCTCGCCTGGCCCTCAGGCTGTGCGAGCGGCTGCACCGTACGACCCACGCCGCTCTATCTCAACGCTGGTCTGAAGCTGAGTTACGCTCGACCGGCGCCGGGCGACGCAGCCTTCGACGAATACGTTTCCGACCCCGCCAAGCCGGTGCCCTTTCGCCGACGCCCTAGCCAACCCATGGGCTACTCCAATGGCTTGACCTGGTCTCAGTGGCTTGTGGACGACCAGCGGGAAGCCTCCGGTCGCCCGGATGTGGCGGTGTTCGTCTCCGATGTCTTGAGCGCAGCTCTGAAGATCAGCGGGCAACCGGTTAGCAATCTGGTTGCTTCCACCAGCGGCACGGACTCAGACTGGGTGGTTAAGTTGATCGACGTCTATCCCGACGAGGTGGCCAGCCAGCCGGCCATGGGCGGCTATCAATTGATGGTTTCGGCTGACATCTTCCGCGGCCGCTATCGCGAGAGTTTCGAAACCCCCAAGGCCATTGCGTCCGGCAAGCCGCTCCTTTATCGCTTCGCGCTTCCCAACGCAAATCACGTCTTCCTCGTCGGCCACCGCATCATGGTCCAAATCCAGTCTGCCTGGTTTCCGCTCTACGACCGCAATCCGCAAACGTTTGTTCCCAACATTTTCTGGGCCCAGCCCGGCGACTACCAAAAAGCCACCCAGCGCGTCTACCATGCCCCCAGCCAGGCAACTTTCATCGAGATGCCGATCGTCTCCGCGCCTTGAGGTATGACGGTGGGAAATCGAATCGCTCCATCGCGCTCTCGCGTGACTCTTCCTCTTGGTCCCTGCTATCCTCTAGCCTTTCATTTCGCTCTCGGGGGGTGAACCCATGCGCAACACTCTGTGTTTGATTCTTTTCCTTGCCTTGGCCGCTGCTTCCCCGGCCCAGCAAACTTTCCCCGTTTCCCACTTCGACGGCAACTCCTGGTGGTCTCACGTCAAATTCCTCGCCGACGATTCCCTCAAAGGCCGCGACACCGGCAGCGAAGGTCTCTTGAAAGCCCAGGCTTACGCCGTCGAGCAACTCCAGAAATCCGGCCTCGAGCCCGCCGGCAGTAATGGTTTCTACCAGCCCGTGCATTTCAACCAATATCAGGTCGACGAAGCCAAATCCTCATTGGCCCTCGTCACGGGGGGCCAATCCAAATTTCTCTCTTTCGCCGACGACGCGTACATCAATACCCGCGCCACGCGCGCTTCCGCCATGCTCGCCGCGCCTCTGGTTTTTGTCGGTTACGGCCTCGAAATCCCGGAAAAAAATCTCGACGAACTCGCCGGCCTCGACCTGAAAGGAAAAATCGTCGTCTATCTCGCTGGTTCTCCCTCGGACGTCCCTACCGCTCTCGCCTCGCACTATCAAACCGCCGGAGAGCGTTGGAAATCTCTGCACGCCGCCGGTGCCATTGGCACCATTGCCATTTTCAATCCCGCGGCCATGGATATTCCTTGGTCCCGCATCTCCGTCAACCGCAATCACCCCTCCATGGATCTCGCCGATTCCGAGTTCAATGAAACACCCGGTCTTCAATTGGGCATTGCCTTCAATCCCGCCTCTGCCGAACAGCTCTTTGCAGGTTCCAGCCACACCTTCGCGGAAATCGCGGCTTTGGGCAAAGATCGCAAGCCACTTCCGCACTTCTCCCTGGCCACTTCGCTCCGAGCCAACGCCGTCATCCTCACGAAGTCCCTCGAATCCTCCAACATCGTCGCCAAACTGCCCGGTGCCGATCCTGCTTTCAAAAATGAATTCGTCGTACTCTCCGCTCATATCGATCACGTCGGTGTCGGCGCGCCCATCAACGGCGACCGCATCTACAACGGTGCCATGGACGATGGCTCCGG
>QHZC01000389.1 GCA_003224515.1 Acidobacteriota bacterium | reverse complement strand
CTCTGACGCATTTTGCGCCACGCCTGGGGGTGGCCTGCCAGGTCACACCGAAGACAGTTGTCCGTATGGGTTACGGAAGGTCGTTTGACGTAGGCGTCTTCGGCGTGTCATTCGGGCACAACGTTACCCAAAACCTGCCGGTACTCGCTAATCAGTCATTGAATCCCGGCCAACCCTGGCAGTCCGTTTTCACCTTAGCGCAGGGCCCTCCGCCACTCAATCCGTCCACGATTCTGGCGGCGCAGCCGAAGGGGCCCAATGGAAACCCAATCTTGCCCGATAAGATCAATCCCAACGTCTTGCCTCTGACCAGCGACAACACCATGAGACTGCCCAGCGTGGATGCCTGGAACCTCACGGTGGAGCGACAGCTCACTCCCACACTTGTCGTTTCTGCTGCATACGTTGGAAACAAGGGCGAGCACGTAACCCCTGGAGGCACGAATTACAACATCAACCAGCCAACGGTTGTGGGTTTCGGAACTCTCAGCACCGACCAGCGCAGATTTTTCTTTACCAAACCTTGCCCGACATGTCCGTCCGGACAGCTTGGCTGGACTCAGTCCATAAAATATTTCAGCGACGACGCCAGCGTAAAATTCAATTCCCTGCAGCTTCGCGCGGAAAAACGCTTCTCGAACGCCTCCACGTTTTTAACCTGAACCATACGTATGAACTTCCGTTTGGCCGAGGCCGCACCTTCTTTCGTGACGTTTCGCGACCTGTGGATTATGTGATTGGGGGCTGGCAGCTCGCCGGAATTTGGACGTGGCAATCCGGCCTGCCGTTCACGCCCTCTTATCTCGACTGTGGTTCTGACAGAGACACGGGGCCGTGCCGCCCCATTCTGGTCGGTGATGCCCACGTTTCAGATCCCGGGCGCTTCGGATGGTTCGCAACTACGACGCCCGGAGCTGCGTTAGGCTGCACGACCTCAACGATGCGGTTAGACGCCAATGGCTGCACCCGTGGTCCCTGGAGTCGACCGCAACGCGGAACATTCGGAACTGTGACTCGCAATTCGTTTTTCGGACCCCACTTTTTCAATGCCGACGCCTCCTTAAGCAAGCGTTTCGCAATAACCGAACCCCTCAGTGGTCAATTCCGAGCGGAGTTATTCAATGTTTTCAATCACGTGAATCTTGGACAGCCAAACACGCTTGTGGACTCGCCATCAGGTGGCAAGATCACCGGCCTTGCCGCGCTGGCTCAAATGAGGAGATGGCAGTTCGGTTGGCGTTTTGACTTTTAGAGCCGGGGGGTAAAAAGAGTAGGCAGAGTGCTGTTCCTCGGCGGTGGTACCCGAACCGCCCGTCCTCTCCCCTGAAACTTCTGGTTGAGCCAGTGCGGTAGGCGCGCTTGGCGCTGACAAAGTTGAGGAACTGCAAGGAAATACCCGGAGTGAATCGCGACGAGATAGAGAAGGAGGGCCTCGTCCTCGGTGTACCCGAATGCTCCTGGCACAAATAGCGTGACGGAAGGTGCCTCTTCAGATGTTGATCGAGTGAATTCAAAATCGGCGGTACTCGAAACCGCACGGCGGTGCAATGTCCCGATCATGCCCTTTCGGTCAACGCTAATTTTCTGCGTCAACACCAGTGACGGCGGCAGTGTTGGCTGTCTGTAGTAGCTGGTTTTGAGCAACTGGCGCTCAGGTGAGGATCTTTTTCACCACTAAGCCGCCCACATCGGTCAGCCGGAAGTATCTTCCCTGGAACTTATAAGTCAGCTTTAGGTGATCAATTCCGAGGCAGTGTAGGATCGTCGCCTGCAAATCGTGGACGTGCACCGGATCTTCGACAATGTTGTAGCAATAATCGTCCGTCTTGCCGATGGTCAAACCGCGCTGGATGCCCGCGCCTGCCATCCATATCGAAAAACACCGGGGATGATGGTCGCGGCCATAGTTGGTTCCGGTGAGCTTGCCCTGGCAGTACACGGTTCGGCCAAACTCGCCGGCCCAGACGACTAGCGTGTCATCCAACATGCCTCGCTGCTTGAGATCGAGGATTAGAGCGGCCGAGGGTTGATCGACGCCTTTGCACTGCAACGCAATATCTCGTGGCAAGTCGTTGTGCTGATCCCAGCCGCGATGATAGAGCTGAATGAAGCGCACGCCACGCTCGGCAAGCCGCCGCGCGAGGAGACAATTGGCCGCATACGTCCCCGGCTTCCGCGAATCCGGCCCGTACAATTCAAACGTGGATTCAGGTTCCTTTGAAAGGTCCATCAGATCAGGCACCGAGGTCTGCATGCGATACGCCATTTCGTATTGAGCGACTCGTGTGTCAATCTCCGGATCGCCATATTTCTCTGCCAGCAAGCGATTCAATTTTGAGATGCCGTCCAGCATGCGGCGCCTTGTCCCACTTGGCACGCCCGGGGGATTCGACAAATACAGCACCGGGTCGCCACTCGCGCGAAATTTCACTCCCTGGTACCGCGATGGCAGGAATCCGCTCCCCCACAGGCGCGAAAACAGCGGCTGGTCCGGATTCAATGCATTGGCCTGCGATATTAGGACCACGAACGCCGGCAGATTCTGATTCTCACTACCTAGCCCATAGGTGGTCCATGCACCCATACTTGGACGCCCAGGCTGTTGGAAGCCGGTCTGTAGGAACGTGATCGCCGGATCATGGTTGATGGCTTCTGAATAGACAGACTTGATGATGGTGATGTCGTCTTCGATCTTCGTGTGATAGGGGAGTAGCTCGCTGGTCCAGGCACCCGACCGTCCATACTGGCTAAATTTGAAAATCGATGGCGCCACCGGGAACGACGACTGGCCGGACGTCATGCCTGTAATGCGCTGGCCCATGCGCACGGAATCGGGTAACTCAGCACCCTGCCACTTAACTAAGTTCGGCTTGAAGTCGAATAACTCGATCTGCGAGGGCGCTCCGGATTGGTGCAGAAAGATGACTCGCCGGCCCTTTGGCGGGAAATGCGGCAGCCCAGCCAGTCCGCCAGTTTTTTCATCGATTGCGGTATCAGCCCCAAAGCCGTCGGTGGTAAGCAGCGTCGCCAGCGCAGGAATGCCGATAGCAATTCCGGCGGTGCTTCGCCGGAAAAACTGGCGGCGCGTCATCGCTGCGCTGATTTCCGGAGTCAACGAGTCAGTCATACTTTGCCTCGCCTTCCGCTATTCCTTCGTAATGGTCTCATCAAGATTGAGGATCATGCTCGCTAACGTCGTCCATGCGGCGAGTTCACGCGGGGCCAGTCTCGAATCCGCCTTCGTTTCACCAACCGATAGCAGTTTGCTTGCGTTTGCCTGGTCATGGCGGTAAAGGGACCGGAATTCCCTGAGTGAGCCGAGAAGTACGGCCCGTTCCTGCGGATCCGGTGTTCGTGCCGTCGCCAGCTTGAAAGCAAAATCAATGCGTGCGTGATCGGACCTGCCGCCATTACGCAACGTGCGATCCGCCAGCGCACGGGAGGCTTCGACGTACGTGGGATCGTTCAGAAGTACCAGCGCCTGCAGCGGCGTATTAGTCACTGCTCGCCTGGCTGTACATTTTTCGCGGTCGGGCGCGTCTAATATAGTCAACGAGGGCGGCGGAACCGTGCGTTTCCACACGGTGTACATACCGCGCCGGTATAAATCAGGTTTCGGTGATTGCGTATAACTCTGACCCGAATAGCCTTCACCGAAGGCCATCTCTTCCCACAGGCCCTTTGGCTGGTATGGATATACGCTCGGACCGCCGATCCTGTCGTTCAGCAATCCACTGATCGCGAGCGCATTGTCGCGAACCATCTCGGCCGGCAGGCGAAATCGCGGACCTCGCGCCAGAAGCCGGTTTTCGGGATCGCGCTCAATGAGTTCGCGCGATGCGCGTGAAGACTGGCGGTAGGTCGCTGAGGTAACAATCAGCCGCTGCATTGCCTTGATGTCCCAGCCGCTCCGGACGAACTCGGTGGCAAGCCAGTCGAGTAATTCAGGATGGCTCGGCGGTTCACCCTGCGAGCCAAAGTCCTCGGCGGTCTTGACGATCCCGGTCCCGAAGTACTGTTGCCAATACTGGTTAACCACAACACGCGCGGTGAGCGGGTTCAAGGGGTCGACGATCCATTTCGCGAGTCCCAAACGGTTGGGAGGGAGGTCGCGCGACATCGGAGGCAAGAACGAGGGAACACCCGGCTTGACCTTCTCACCCTTATTGTCGTACTCACCGCGGCCCAGCACGAATGTGTCGCGTGGCTTCGACATCTCCCCCATGACCATGCTCGTGGTGATCGACTTTTCGAGCTTGTCGCGTTCCTTTCTGAGTTCTGCCAACCGAGAGTAAAGCTGTCTGTACTTCTCGGGCGCGTCGTGCTTCAGAAAGTATTCGCTCAGACGGGCCTGGCGCTGCTTTTCGAGCCGCGCTTGTTTCTGTTCCTTGCTCTCTGCTTTCTCCAGTTCTCCGATATCGCCTTCTTGCGGCGGTTTGTCGGGCTTGGAGCGTCGCAATTTCTACAGCGGGAGTGCCTGCAAGCTCGGTCAACAGCACGCGTGCCGGCAAATGCACCGCGAGATTCTCGACTTCTGTGTCGGTCAGTGTGCGCGTGTAAATACGCAGGTCATCGAGTTGGCCTTGAAACAGGCCACCAATGTTCTTATTCCCAATCTCTAGCGACGCGGAAGTATGGAAGGCGCCACGGAGCACATTTTTTACTATCTCGGTTTCCCACGGCTCACCATTAACAAAGATCTTCAAGCCCTCAGCCTTACCCGACCCGTCATAGTTAACGAGCAGATGATGGGCGGCATCCATCGGCACACGATTCCTGGTTCGCACTTCGATCGCAGTATCAGGCCAGCGTGCTGCGAGCCGTACAACAAGGCGAAGACTCCGTTGGTGCCTGCCCGTGTACGCGACGTCGTCAAAGCCAAGCTCATAGCCGGTCCAGTGCTCGGAGCCGTCTCTTTTCTGAAGAACCTCGCCGCTCTTCAATCCGTAGAGATTCACCCACAGGCCGAGAGCAAATGGCTCGTGCAGGTCGAAGTCCCCGGCCTGGCCGAGGCTGACTTCAGTTTCGCCCCTGAATTCAGCAGCCTTGCCGGTCGGCCCATCTTCATAGCCAACTTCCCCTCGTACGAGCTTTCCATCGTGGAGTGAAAAGGCGTCCGACAGGTCGCCGTTGAATGCATAGTACGTCGCCAGTCCCTCGCGCGGCGGCTCCGGTAATGTCGTGATCCGCGTCTTCTGCCATTCGTTCCGCAGTGCCAAAACCTTTTTCTCGGGCATGGCTGTCAAAACACCGGCGATCTGCTGGTTGAGGTCGTCCATCTGTCGCTGCTGTTCCGGACTGGGCAACTGCAGCACCGGAACGGCATTCCCTTCATAGCCATCGAGGCCGCGCTCTGGAACAGTGTTGAAGAATGCATAGAAACGATAGAATTCCTTCTGCTTGATCGGATCGTACTTGTGGTCATGGCAGCGCGCGCAGCCCATGGTGAGTCCGAGCCATGTAGTTGCCGTTGTACTCGCGCGATCGACGACATACTCCACGTGATACTCCTCCGGAATCGCCCCGCCTTCGAAGTTGATCATGTGGTTGCGGTTGAATCCGCTCGCGATTTTCTGTTCGAGCGTCGAGTTGGGAAGCAGGTCGCCAGCCAGTTGCTCGATCGTGAACTCGTCGAACGGCATGTTGCGGTTGAAGGCGCCAATCACCCAATCGCGCCACGGCCAGATCTCGCGCAAGCTGTCGATGTGAAAGCCATGGGTATCGGCGTAACGCGCCAAATCGAGCCACTGCATCGCCATTCGCTCGCCGTAGTGCAGCGACTTCAGCAACTGGTCCACTCTCTTTTCGTATGCGTCTGTAGACGGGTCAGCTATAAACGAATCCACTTCGGCGGGAATGGGCGGCAGACCGGTCAGATCAAAGGAGACGCGTCGCAGCAGAGTGGCCTGATCTGCCTCGGCCGAGGGTTTCAGCCCCTCGGCCTCCAAACGCGCGAGAGTGAAATAGTCGATCGGATTCCTCGGCCAGGTTTTGTCTTTGACCTCTGGTATTGCGGGGCGTTTCGGCGGATCAAACGCCCAGTGGGATTGCCATTTCGCACCCTGATCGATCCACTTGCGGAACAATTCGATCTGTTTGGGCGTCAGGCTTCTTCCTGTCGACGCCGGCGGCATGCGAGACGTTTTGTCCGTTGAACTGATCCTCTGGTACAGCCGGCTGGCGGCGCTGCTGCCGGGCGCGATGATCCGGTACCCGCCGCGATCGGCAAACATGTTCTCCTTGATGTCCAACCGCAGGTTCCCCTGGCGGCTCTCTTCCTCCGGGCCATGACATGTAAAGCAGGCGTCCGAGAGAATTGGGCGAATTTCGCTGTTGAAGTATACCGGCTTCTCTGAAGGGTTCGGCGGCGCCTGCCCGGCGCCCAAGGAAGCAAGGCACAGCGCCAAGGCAGCAGCCCGCAACCATCGGCACACGATCGGTCGGATCAAGAAGCTCCTCCGCCGTTTTGCATTGCGCAACGCGAATCGAACCAGGTCCTGCCCATACGTCCGTTCCTTCCACTGCCCCTACGTCATCAGCACATGAGAATACCAGACTTCATGTGCTACAGCGACTCCGAGAGTTTGGATGTTGCATTGCCGCCGGAGGCCATCAAGGCTTTTCTATTTCGCTGATATCTGCAACTCGCAGGCGGCTTCGAAGTTTATTTTAGACCCGCGTTGACGGGGTTCCATGTCCAGCGGCAGTGTTCGCGCACAGCCCAGTCCCTTCCCGTGGCCGGGAGCCGCATATGCGTCGAGCACTGTTCGTATGTGCAACTGAAGGCATGACTAAAGCGTGCGAAAAGTTCTTTTATTTGGCGCACTGACAGGATTCGCAAGCTGGGAAAGACCGATGCAAGGGACGGTGAGTAGGCCGTTTTCTCGGGGCAATGACATTGAGAAGAATGCTGATATGGGTTGTTAGTCGCGCCCGAATTGCTGGCGCAGGAATGGAAGGTGGATCCGAGCTAGTTGCATGAGTATGTTCCGAGTGTCACCCAGCAGGAAACAGACCGTACAACCAAGACCTGCCACTACAGGCCCATCTTTGGAGAGGGTGACACAGAAACGCATGTTCTGCAGAACGTGGTCGGCTTCGGGGAAATATGTGGATAATCAAGGTGACTGTAGGTCCACTCTCTACGAGCGGCAAGAGGAACTCTATTTCGTGCTGGACGGAAATGGCACATTGCGTTACGAAGATCGGAACTATTCGTTAATCCGGCAAGATTTTGACTATTTACCGCCTGGCGCGCAAACACATAGTTTCGAACAGCTCCGATCGACCATTGCTGGGTCGGCCACCTTCTCTGCTAGACTAGTGCATCAATGGGGTGATGGTAATCTTGCGAAATTCGACCGGACCGTGGTCACCCTGGAGAGCGATGCCGCCTGGCTTGCCTTCATCGGCGTCGTGCGCCATCGCGGTCAGACCATCGATGACGCCCTTCTCAATCACCTTCTTGCCGTTGAACACCACCGTGACCTGGCGGCCGACCAAACGGATGTCGTAAGTTTCCCATTCACTGGCAGGCTTGCTGGCGTTTTCACTCGGTGCAATGCGGCTATAAAGGGCGCCGGCGCTGTGAGCGTTCGGAGGGCGGCCGTAGTCATCCAGGATTTGCACTTCATAGCGATTCCGCAGCGCGACCCCGCTGTTGCTGTGCTGGGCCAAGCGGAACTGGACATGCAGCTTGAAATTCCAGAACTTCTGCTGGGTCACGATGTCCTGACCACGGCCCGTGGAGGCCAACGCACCATCTTTCACTGACCAACCGACTGGTTCGCGACCGTCCCACGACACCCAGCCGGTCATATTCTCGCCGTTGAACAGCTCAATGGGCATTCCTTCTTGCCAAGTCCCGTCGTCTGTATCCTTGATCATGGGCGCGCGTACGCCGGTCCATTCGAGCGGCTGGTTCGAGCCTTCCACTTCGAAAGCCCCCTGTAGCTTCCCATTCACGAGTTTTGCCGTGTAGACCAGTTTCCGCACAACCAGCTCGGCACCGGGACTTGGGTGCTCCTGCCGCGTCCAACCGAAGCGTAGGGTACCGTTTTTGATCGAAATTTCCTCGATACCATTCAGATCGCCGGAAAAGGCGGTGATAAACTTGCCTTTTGGTGTAGGCGTCCCCGCGTTTTCAATCTCCAGCCACCAGGCACGAGAACGCTCCTCACTGGTTTTGATGTCCCAGCGGCCGTTGAACTGTTCGTCTTCGTTAGCAGTCGGGGGTCCCTGTGCGGCCATAAACAACAGGCCTGCTGGGAAAGAAAACAACAGAGCCGCCGCTAAGCTGACGCCACGCCTACGCATCGACAGATGGTTCCTTATCACAATGATACGTCTCCAGTGCCGCTCTGATTGGGCACTATAAGGCAGTCCGGCGAGGTGTCAAAGAGGAATCGCCAATGGGTCACCAGACTTAGGCTTGACGACCGCATTCGCAGCCGGGGCGGCTTGCGTAGTGCGGCAGTTGTACCTAACTATGTGTGCGCTTTCCCCTCTTTTTTTGGTGTTTTGTCGCGCCGTCGATGGCACGATCGTACTTTCCACGCCGCTTGAACCATAATTTCGGCACCCACAACTGTCTCGCAACTGCTCAATTTCGTGGGATAATTGCGACTCGAAATAACGCCGGCGGCGCAGCGGGCCGTGACGCCAGCGCTAAATCGATACTTTGGGAGGCAGACTCTCATGGTCTATGGTTCACTGACTCGTCGCCAATTCATCTGTGTAGGCACAGGCGCAATAGCAGCAAGCGCAGCCGCGAAAGTTACAGCCCTGGAACCAATCCCGCTGTCCTCTTACGCTGGCGCGGTTTCGCCAAGCGACACGGTACGCTTCGCCTCCATTGGCGCAGGGGTACGAGGTTGCGAGTTGCTTCAGGCTTCGCTTCGTGTGCCGGGCATTGCGTGCGTCGGCGTTTGCGACCTTTACGACTCACGGCACGACGCGGCCCGGGAAGCCGTTAAGAAGGACGTTCCGGCCACGCGCGACTATAGAAAAATTCTGGACCGCAAGGATGTCGACGCCGTCATTGTTGCGACAACCGACCACCAGCATCGAAAGGTGGTTGTCGATGCTTGCGCCGCCGGCAAGGACGTCTATTGCGAAAAACCAATGTCCCATACGGTGGAAGATGGATTTGCCATGGTCGACGCGGCGCAAAAGGCAAATCGCATCATCCAGATCGGCAGCCAGGGGGTCAGTTCCATTCTTTACGCGAAAGCCAAGGAAATTTTCGGCTCGGGAAGACTCGGTGACGTATTTATGATTGAGGCGTGTTCGGACCGCAACACCGCTAGCGGCGCTTGGGTCTACCCCATTCCACCAGACGCAAACGAACAAACGATCGACTGGAACGCCTTTCTGGATGGAGCGCCAAAGCGACCCTTTGACCCGGTCCGGTTCTTCCGCTGGCGTTGCTTTGCGGACT
>QHZC01000388.1:5481-7486 GCA_003224515.1 Acidobacteriota bacterium | reverse complement strand
GAATAACACTTGATCTTCAGAGTGCTTGATGATGCCGCGTAGCGCCTCTCGACAGCGCACCAAATCCGACGGGGTGAATTGGCACTCGAAGACGGAATATTGCAGATGGTCGCCGAAGCCGCGCATCGCCTTAAAAACCTTCTTCAACCGCTTCTCATCGCAAATGTCGTAGCAAACCAAGTAGGAAGTGCGCATCTGCTGAACTTCTCCTACGAACGGAGGTGGTATGGCGCCGCTCCCATTGGGCAGCCTGCGGATAGATTGCCACGGTGATCCGGTGGACAGACCAAACCAAAGTAACAATAAGTGCAGAGTGTCTGGAAATCACTCTGCGCCTTGTAGTGGAGTAGCAAACAAACCGATCCCGTAGTGCTTTCCGATGCCTACTAGTACCGGTCCACCCAGAGCCTGCCGAAATCTCACGGCGACGTGATAGCGCGGCCACCTTCGAAGATGTTCTGGGACACGCATGGCCAAAGCGCCTTCTGTTGAATGCTTGATAAAGCAGCTCTTCGGTCTTCCGGAGCGAGAACTTCCCCCGCAGCGAATTGTGCCCGTGCAGGATGAGGGGGGTTACCGAGTGCCAGACGCGTCGAGGCGCGCTCGGCAGGTAACTCGAAATGACGGGATCGTTTCGGGAGCCTTCCGCCAGCGAGCAGACGGGCGCGGTTCGTCTCGGGCCGCCATTGCTCTCAAGGAGCAGGTGCAGGACCGATGGCGCAAGTTTCCACTGCAGCAACTCGCTGATGGCGCCGTCGGCGTCGCCTGGTTCGACCAGCATCACACGGCGGACGGCGCCATCGGCATGCGGTCCGCCGATGGACGGCAAAGGCACAAACGACATGTGCCGCCGATGACCATCGCCCCCGTGTCCTAAAACGTACTCGTTTATCTCCAACTCGTTGTAGCCTTCCTCCCGCAGTGCCTCAGCGACGGCATGTCGCATCCATGCAGCCACTCGCATGGAAAATGCCCAAGGCATGGAAAACCAAGCACCTGTATTGTCAAGCTGTCGCAGCAGAAACGTGGCAACGGGCGGCATCGCAGTCAGGACTCGACGATAGGGTTGCTCCCCGTAGTTCCTGGCCCGCGTGAAAGCGTCCACTCCCGTGCTTGTATGGCGTTTGCAGTAGCGCTGATAAGCTGCACAGATGTCATCCAGATAACCAGGCACAGGAATCGGGCGGCGCATGCCTGTTGGAGATGGAACATACTTCGAGTAGCCATCCTGGGCAGATACTGTTTGAGTGTATTGATCGTCGGCCAGGAACGCATCGGCGTAAGCCATGTCAACACCCCAGCCGAGTGTATGCAGAAACGACGCGAGCTGCTGCACAGAAGCGATATCCGGAGCATCGCCTGGCAGTTTCCAAAAATAGTATACGTGCGGTTTGCCGTCGCTAGAGGCACCGATCTCACGCGGCTGCACTTCTTTCATCGTGCGCAGCCTTGAGGCATCGAACTCTTTGCCGAGGGCCCACTCCCTTGCTGCGCGGTCAGTGTCGTTGTTGGGTACTGAGATTCGATAGCCGCTCAGCCGGTCAGCATTGCGGGCGACGATTTCCGGTGCGGGCAGTTGCTCCAAGCCACGGAGCACCGATTCAACGGAAGGCCACTGCTGCCGGAAAACACCGGTCTTTACCCCAGCGACTAATGCCTGAAAGAGGCGTGCGGGTGATGGCGGCCATTCTTTGCCGTGATAGCGGCCGGCCAGAAATGTCGCGGAAATACACAAATGCTGGCTCACAGCATCACTCCTCTGCCGTGGCAGCCTTCGCCTTCTTCTTGGACTTCGAATCCACTTTCGTTTTCACTAGCTTCGGATCGAAGACAGCTTGAATGTCAGGGCCTACGCCGAATGCTTTGGCACTCTCCCTGGCAAAGGCGACTGCCTGCTGCTCATCAATCTCCAGGGGTTCGCGTCTACCATCGCGCCAGACGATCTTTTTGCTGGTCGGTTTCGACTGCGCGGCGACCAGCAGGCATCCTTGGCGCAGATACAGCT
>QHZC01000388.1:0-5465 GCA_003224515.1 Acidobacteriota bacterium | reverse complement strand
CTGCCCCAAGCGCCCGCAGCGCCACCAGGTTGAGCAGGGCTTCGCGTTGAATCCGATTTGCGATAACACCTCCAGGGCCACGCCCAGCAGGGCTGTCGGAGAGGCCTTCCTGCGACAGCGCCTTTTGCCCAATCGAATCGAGTCCCGTTTGCTCCAATTCTTCTTTTTCCAAGGCAGCGAAGTATTGCGCTCCACGCGTCAGGCGCTGAACTTCATAGGCTCGAACTAAGGATTCGACTACCCGTGGGATCTTCGCGCCCGTCGCTTCGGAACGTGAATCCCACGCGCCGAATACCAGCGAGGTCGGAGCAATCTTGGCCAGTCTTTCGGCATTTCCTTTATCGCGATAATCTAGGAATGCCTGCTCCAGGGTTTTGCCCACGTCGGAGAAGCGTACTACCGCATCGGCAGCGCGATGTCCCGCGTCCAGCAGATCCACTGACCGCGAGTCGCTGATTTTGATGGTCACGCGAGGGGCAAGCCCAGCCAGGTCAGGCCGCCTAAACATTGGTTCCAGCCGGTTTGCTTGCGACCCGGCGGTATCCACGAGGCAAACACGACCAGCAGAAGTTTCGTCGATCACATAGTCCGGTTTTTCATCGCTGCCTTCGGGAGCGGCAAAGGTGGGTGGGAAGAAGACCGCCTTTTCTCCCAGCGCCGGTTCGAGAGGCTCAAGAATGCTCAAGGCGACTGGACCATCACTGGAAAGCCAAGCATCGAATTTTGAAGACATAGTTCACTCCTGAACCGAAATGGCTCTTTCAGCAAAGCTGAAGTACTTGTAGCTACCGCGTTCTTCCAAACGGAAAGCGTAAGCAGCTCTGAGAAGGCCCTCCCACGGCTGCATGCAGGCAGTCCGCGCCACTATCGCGGGCAACGGCGATAGCCAGAGGCAGTAGCCGAGACCTGTCCTGCGAGTGCCCTTTGGACGAAAGCCCTGTAGGCCGATGGCTGCAAGGACTTCGACAGGGGGATAAGTGCGCACAGAATGATTCTGCTCGTTGGGCGAATAGCCAAGGTCCAACGCCTCCCAAGCGGATCGCGGATCGACGCCGAATCTTCCTTTGGCCATCTCCGCTGTTTCGAAAATCATAGCTGGCTCAGTCTTCGCTGGAACCAAATCGCAGAGTTTTGTCCAAATCTGCAACGAACTCTGGTTCCCGGCCCACAGTTTCAAGTCACTGTTGTTACTCCAAAATTCATCGAGCCACCAATCGAGCGTCATCGTTCGAACCGGCAGATGTATCAGCAATGGGGCCATAGAATCTTTGGATTTAGGCTCGCCTGCATCGGCTCCTGCTGTGCTTTGCTTGCTAGACGCTACGGCGCGACGGGGAACGGCTTCACATTTCGCGTTCGCCAGGAGCGCAATGTTTTCAGCAAGATCAGCTGCTGTCTCGGTCTCGACCACGAATGTCGCTTTGTGCGGGAAGAGATGATCAAGCTCAAAGTGCGAACGTGTCTGCGCCCCTTGCAGCTCGAATAATTCGATCAGCCCACAGCACGCATAACACTGGCCGGGGTTGCACGGGTCGAGGTTGATGTAAACGTCAGGCATACTCCTCCGCATCGGCAGAAGCCAAAGCGTCAGCTGCCTTAAATACGGCCTCCAGGTAAGCCAAACCCCATGCTCCGTACCGCTTCTGTAAGCGGCCAAATCTTTGTGCTGCCTCGATGGCCAGCCGTGGTGGGCGGCGATGAGATGCAGGGCGAGATCGCGAACTTCGGCCGGCACACCATCGAGCCCGCGTTCCGCGTGTCGCAACGACGCCAGCTCATGGCGAAAGCCGGCGAGCAGGCGGGGGCGCATTGGCATTGCCGACTTCGCGACAAGCGGCGAACCCTCTGGATTTCGGGCCGCTCGTTGCCATATCAGCTCCCGTTTTCCGAGATCGTGGAACTGGCCAGCCAACACCAGGGCGCGTGTGATTTCGTCGCTCAGTCCGAGTCTTCCCGCCAGATCCGCTGCCTTTTCAGCTGCTGCATTGAGGTGCTTCTCAAGTAAAACTGAGCCTGAGCCTTCTGTCTGCTCAGCGATCTGCTTGAAGTAAAGCAAGACTGCGGTATCGGCGTCGTCCTCGCCTTCGGCAGCAGCCCCTTCTAGTCGGAAAAGCAGCCGCCAGCCGCGTTCAGCTGCGAAGGTGCGCAGCGTGGCTGCTTGCAGATCAGGCAGGGTGACGGGCTGCTCGCGTTTGTTCGGCGGGACCTCGCCGAGCCGTTGTAGCTGCCAGCGTTCGTCCGTTGGCGTTGCTGCGTCGCCGGACACGTCGTCCAGTTCGCATCCCGCCAGGTCGTAGGGGACCAGTACAGCCCCGCTGTCGGTCGCATCCGGGCACTCAGGCGAAAACATCCCTTTGTCCAGCGAACCACAGCCCGGCGGAAGAATCAGCTGGGTATACCTAAGTTGTTCCGCTTGCCGTTTGTCAGCTACATCGCGCACGCTGAGAACGGTTACTGAGCCATCCGGCTTCAGGCACAGCAGTCTTCTCACTGGATCAGACTTCTGCGCCAGCTCCGCGAACTTCTCCTGAAACTGGTGCGTTGGCTCGCGCAGCCGCTCGTGTGCTAGGACGCGGTACTTCGCCAGGAGCACTTCCAAGTCTTCGGCGTCGACTACCCCAAAAGTGAGGTCGGGTACATCCTCGCGCCAAGCGACATAGGTCTCCGGGTAATCGGCCTGCTTGCCATGCAGCCACGGCTCCACTGCGGGGCGAGCGGGATGTGCGCTCAGCGAGGTCTGGCTCCAAACGTCCACGAGCCAGTGATGAAGCTGCGCTTCAAGCGCAGGCTCGGAGCAAGCAATCGCTGGTGGCGGAGACGTGAATAGCCGCGACGTTGAGATGTCATTTGCTGCCTCCAGTAGTTCGCGGAAATAAACGAGGGCCTTGCACTTCCGAGGGTCTTTTTGCTTGCCTTCTTTTTGCTCCGCGTCTTTCAGCTCTGCTTCAGAGACCGTTGGATCAGGTGGTCTGCTGTCTCCAGATCAGTGATGAGCCGGTCGGAGCTTATGTTCACTCCGACCTCAGCGGCAGACGTCGCAATTAGCCAGCATGATTGACTTGGCATCCTCGCTGCCCCGAACTCCTGAAAGACGGGATGGCGGATAAGCTGGTCCCGCTCGAAACCGCGCATGGTTCCAGTCAGGCAAATGATCCGTTCCGACTTGTTGCCCAGTTTGCGTGTAAGCGTTTTGGCGACCTCGCGGACCTCATTAGGCTTGCGCAGGAAGATCAAAATTCGCGCCAGCCCAGGCGCGGTCGCCAGTTCCAGCAGCTTGGAATGCTGCTTTCCGGCCGGAACAATTCCGAGATGCTTCGGCGCTTTAAAGATCTTGTGGAACTCTGGTTGTTTTTGGTCCTCAGCGAGCGACTCCGGCCAGCATGGATGCCCACTCTGATGGGTTGCGGATAGCCGCACGATGCGGAGCTGCTTCACGCGAGCAGTATTTGATTCCATCTTCGCGAGCTTGCCGATCAAGGATGCAAAGGCCAGAGTCAAATGTGCCTCGTCGTTGATTAGCAGGACATCGTGGCCGAGCAGGCCGGCGTGCGAGGCGCGGCGACTTCGTCCATCGCCGTAGCCGGAAAACAAGAGACGGCTGCCGATCATATCGACGGTGCCAACAATGATGGCCGGTCGCGACGGGTCTTTGCTCCAAGCCCGGTTATCCTCCTTCTCGCCGCGCAGAGTGCTAATTGCCAGCTCTCCCTCGGAAGCCGTCAATGAGACTCCTCCAACGGCATCCCTGAAATCACGCAGCGCTGGGCTGGCGCTTGCCTCGCTGATCCGAATCGCAAGCTGCTCAGCCTCAGTGGTCGCTTGATCAACAACAACACGCCGGTCGACGACCCACACAAGTCGCCGCGGGACAGGTGCTCCCGCTGTGACGGCAATCAGCCACACAACCATAATGGAAGTCTTGCCAGAGCCGGTAGGCAGCCCAATGTCGGCAGGAATTTCACCTAAAAGGAGAAGATCAAATAGCCGCTGCTGCCAGGGATATGGATGATGGCCAGTGAGCGCTTCAAACAGCGGCGCGAATTCTGGAGCTGGTTTCGGAACCGGCGTCGGGGCTACCATTTATTGGATCCTCGAAGTACAACCGTGCACTGAACGAGGCCGCGATTTTCGCGGAACACTTCAGGGCTTTAAAAACGCCCCGCAGCAGAATATAAACCTTCAATTAGGCCGCAGCGATTGGCCGCGGAGATTTACTGGCCCGCCGCGTGAAACGTCGTGTGGCGGACGGAAGCCGATCCTTCGGCGATTATTCGGAGGGGTGTGCGCCTTGTTCTTCGCCTGTAGTGAATCGCAACTGCTACGACAAGCGAGACAACAAGAGGTAGCGTCAGAAAACAATGCTCGCGGCCAAAAGCGCTGCATGGGAGTGGCTCCAGCAGTCGAGAGTAGGGTGGGAGAAATGGCCTGTCAAGTATCAAGTCAATAAATACCTCCCTTCACCCCACCAAAACATAAATAAATTATGTGGTGAGCGCGACGGGCGTCTCGCGTCTGCTCACTAAGCAGTGAGCACGTATTCCCAGCAGCCTTGGGCGGGAAGCTGGAGCTGGAAAAGGCTTCGTGTACCTCCTGCATCTGCCATAATCTCCCCATCTGCGGGGACGCTAGCTAAGACCTGGGCGGCGCAAGAGCGCGCTCAAAGCCTCACGGGCCGCTGCCGTCGCTCGCACGAAGAGAGCGAAAGCAAAGAAAGCGGCGCAGAAGAAGAAGGAATCGTCGCGGCAGGGTCACGTGGGTGCCATGGGCTAGTCCAACTGACGGCAAAAATAAAGACTTGTGCTCAACGACTGGTGTCTCATTTAAGGTCTCGTAGCTAAGTTTTTCATGCCCTTCGGGCACAACGAATATGGAAACGTCTAGGCAGCGGCCTACATCCGTTTCAGGAGAGCTAAGCTAGTCTGGTTGATCTTCCGGAAAACGGGTAACACGTGGCAGTCGGGTCAAACGAGCGCAAAGAAGTTCATTTGTTCGACATAACAAGTGGGGGGCGCTGCAATAGACTCTCTGTAGCATTCTGATGCACTCCAGTCGGCAGTGACGACCGAAGGGCCTTGAGAGAACCTGCAAGGTTCGTACGGCACTCCGCTGGTAAGGACGCTGGTCTCGTTCCGGAGTTAGCCATGAATGCAGCTAAACAGTTCTTTGATGGAACTCGTTCAAGAACAGCAACCAGCATCGTAGATGTTGACAGTCGATTTACAATTAAGGGCCTAGTTTCTTCGGGATCCCGCCTTTCAAGAAGCCGGAGGTTGACGTACATGTCTGCCGGACTCGCTCGTATTTTCCGCACCGCATCGAATGGAGCGTGGCTTGTCTCTAATATCGTTAACGCGATTCTCTCTGAGGGAAAATTACCGTGCCCCACCTGGGCACCGGGCCGACTGCTTAAAAGCCGGGAAAGAATGCAAATGATGGTCGGTGTTCCCCGTAAAACCCTCTCATTG
>QHZC01000387.1:542-4402 GCA_003224515.1 Acidobacteriota bacterium | reverse complement strand
GTGAGAAGCAAAACTCTAGCACGAGTCGTCTGGATCCTTGGTCAAGGCAGGAGGAATTGCCGCAGTGGAAAATATCTCAGGAGCCCTTTTGCGGGGATGAGGAAGAACTGGTCAGATGCAATTCCTTGGCCGGGAAGGCTGCTAAAACGGCGGGCAATTCCACGCGGAAAACGGCCCCGCCTTCCTGCCGGTTGTAGCAGAGAATTTTTCCGCCGTGCTCTTGAACGATGCCGAAGCAAATGCTGAGGCCCAGGCCCGTGCCTTTGCCCACCGGCTTCGTCGTATAGAAAGGATCGAAAACGCGATGCGGGTCCTGGAGGCCGGGACCGGCGTCGGAGAACAGGATGACAACGTTGCCGCGGTCACGGATCGTTTTGACTGTCAGAACACCGCCCGTGGCTGCTTCCATGGCCTCCAGCGCATTGCTAATAATGTTGAAGAAAACTTGCATCAACTGATTTCCATCTCCGCGCACGCCGGGAAGAACGGACTCAAGGTGCAGTTCGATGCGTGACGTGCCGGAACGAAGGTCGAGTGCGCGGAGCTGCACCGCGTTGTTCACCACGGTGTTGATATCCAGTAGGGTGCGCTCGGGCGGAACCTGGCGCGCGAAGCTCAAGAGATTGCCGACCAAAGTTTTTGTGCGGCGCGCCTGGTCACGGATTTTTGCCGCCGTAGCGCGCGCTTTTTCTGGAACGGTCGGATCGTCGGCAAGCAAATCGGAAAAACCGAGGATGGCCGCGAGCGGGTTGTTAATTTCGTGCGCCGCGCCGGCGGCAAGCTGGCCAAGAGACACGAGTTTTTCGGATTGCACCATCTGCGCCTGTAAACGCTTCAAATTTTCGACCGATTGTTCGGAGCGTGCCAGAAGCCGGGTGCGGTCTTTATCGGCCAGGTGGGTACGAAGAAAAATCAGCAGCGCGAGCGGAACCGCAGCGATCAAAGTTGCCATGAGGCGGAAATCGCGGACTTCCAGACCCTCGTGACTAAACCGGAGCGTATAGATCGCGAAGAGCGGAAGGGAGATCACGGCGGCCATGGCAAAGCGCGCCGGCCAGACACTCTCATCGAGGGTGGAGTCCGCGTCCGAGTCAGATGCATTTCCAGAAGGAGCATCCACTTTGTCCCGATATTGATAGGCAATCGCACCGGCGAAGGCGAACCACAGAAAACTGGAAAGGAGCGGAATATCGTACAGGCTGCCGGTGTAGTACCGGTGATTGGCGATAGCCACATTGATGGTAAGCGAGGAGAGCAGGTAGGCGGCAGAAGCGCCGAACAGGTTGGCATACACAATCCGCCAGGCTCCTCGCGATCCCAGCCAAAGTGCGCCCCAACCGGCAACGATCACCATGTTCTGAATGTTGGCAAGCAGGTTGTAGTTGTAATTGTATTGTTCGATGCCAGGTGAAGCATACAACCACGGCAGAACCGCAAAGGCATAAAGATAGGTCCACCAGATGAACAACAGCACGAAATCCAGATATCCGAAGCGCAGCTGGACTTCTCCGCGCCGCAGATGCGGACGCAACGCCAGCGCCGCCATCATGGGAATTCCGCGCAGAAAGAAAAGGATATCTCCACCGTTTAGATCCGGGACGGGTTGGTGAAGATAGATCTCGTAATAGGTCCACTGGAACTGCCCGATCATCCAAAGCGTGCAGCTCACAGCCATCAGCATCCAGAAAAGGTTCTGCCGCCACTTGGGCGTGCCGGCATTCAGCAGCAGGCCGGCATTGGCCAGGAGTGGCAGGACACACTGCACGAGATTGCCGAAGGTGTTAAGCGTCTCCGAGCCGCGCTTTAGCAACAGCGACACGGATGTGTAGATGACCAGGATAAAGAGCCAAGTCCCAATCATCCAGGCGATTCTGCGGGAAGAAGACATACCCTAAGTATTTCAAGTGTAGGCGCGCATGCTAGGGATGCGTGCGGACAATCACTCCGGCTTGGCCTAAAGATAAACGAATGCCGCGCCCCGGCCAGTCGAGGGCACGAGCCGTAACCTCAAATTGTGGCGGAGGAGGAGGAGGAAATATTGTACCCCCAATTGCGGACTAGGAGGCGAGGGGGTGGTGAGTGTCGTGATGTTCCTGGCACTCCGCCGACGAATAGCGATAACCACTGATACGAACGCAACAAGTAAGAGAGAAACAACTTATTTCCGCGTGAAGCATAGGCAAGACTGGCTTCAGTATGGAAACTAGAGTTATATGCCGCGAGGTTTAAAGGCCGGACTATCATAGCTATGTAAAGAGAGAGAGGAAAGTGCTCCGCCGCTATTCCAATTGCCACGATCGGTGATTCGCTTGCCTCAGTTCGGAACGGACTCTGAAGTAGACGCTGGCTCATTGCCTGAGGAAAACCGGTTCGGTCTGGGACGATATCCGTTCCGCGTCCGGATGTGATACTTCTTCAAGCGTTCGCCTACCAGTTGCACTTTGATAGAGCGCCATCCACGATTGGGATTCGGCTGGGGATAATAGCTAAACGAATAAAGATGCGCTAAATCGTCCCGGATAGAGGCAAACGCTTTCTTTTCATCCCGCCAACTCTTGGAAAAATAGGCCTTGCCGCCGGTGGCCGCGCTCATACGATCAAAAACTGCGGTAGAAACGGGCTGAAGCTGCGCCTCGGTCGTGCTTATCATGTAGATGGGTATGCCCGCCGATTGAGCCAGCTCGGCAACATCCTCGGGGGGCACCATGCTGGCATTGTCGGGGCCGTTCGAGAACACTACGACCGCCTTTCTTCCCGGATACTGGCTGGCATCCTGAACCGTCAGCAGCAAAGAGTTATAGAGCGCCGCATCGTCCCCAGCCACGCTGGTGCGCGCGCCGCGCACCACCTCCGATCGGTCGGAAGTCAAAGCCGCGGCCCGGTAAAGGTTGCGGCTATAGGAATAGAAAGATATTTTGTCCGCGCTTTCCAGAGAGCGAACGAAATCGGCGATGGCATCTTGCGCGAAGACAAAGCCACGGTACATGTAATTGCTGGTATCAAACAAGATGAAGACATTGGCGCCAGCAAGGGTCGAACTAAGCGTTTCGGGCCGGTCTTCCAAAGAAGAGCTCGAATCTTGTATCCGACTGCGCCCTTCGGCGGAGGCGGATTCGTCCGCAGTGTTCTTGCCAACGTCGGCAGTAATGTCTACCAATCTGGTTGTGGGACCATTCCCTTCTTCAAATGTGGCAATCTTTTCTGGGATGCCATCTTCGGTGATCGCGAAGTCCAAAGGATGAAGACTCGTTACATAGTTGCCCTTATTGTCGGTCACGGCCACATTCAGCTGCACCAGGTTGACGACAACGCGAAGGCGCGTCGTGTCTTGCTGCGCAGTGGTCCGAAAGGTGGAAAGCGGCAGCAGTCCCAAAAGAAGTGCCACGATCAAGAGGTTTCGTTTTTTTGTAGGTTTGCATCCCATATCTCACCGTGTTGTCGCTTTTCTGGCCGTAGCCTTCCCGTGAAAAATTGAGCCAACAGATCTGATCTAGGGCTGAGGAAAACTGTCCTTCCTTGACAAGGCCAAGATCTTGCCCTGCCGGAACTCTTCACCGGTTTCTCGAGCGGCGCGCAGCAACGCCGGCCAATCCTCGAAATCAGTGGCAAAAATCTTCTCGACCATGCGACGCGTAAGTTCAGGAACCAGACGGTTTAGCATCACCGGTGAATAATTTTTTTCGTCGGCCAAGCGCGCCCAATATAAGTTGTTGGAATCCCAGGTCTCGGCCAACAAGCGGCTAGCGTAGCCCATGAAAACCGGGCAAGGCGGCAGATTCAGCAGCTCACGCGCATAACTCTGCGCCATAACGCGATGTGGCACTCCAAAGTCTCGCGACAAACGTTCCCAGTTGACCTCG
>QHZC01000387.1:0-516 GCA_003224515.1 Acidobacteriota bacterium | reverse complement strand
CCGGCTGGGCCGAAGGAATTGGGCTCTTGCGGAAATCTTCGTTGATATTCGGCCGCCAGATAGAAAGTGTCCGCAGGCATCAACTGCGAGAGCACTTCCGCCACGTGTCCGGAACGCAGCGCCTGTTCCACTCTTTCGGAGCGCTTTGGAATCATACGATCAGGCAGGATATTCATGACCTTATTCCGCAATTCGTCATTTTGAGCGGAAGCGGCCAAAAGCTCCTCGCCCGACTGTTGGTACAGGCTGACGGCGTGAAGCTCATTTTGGCTCACGTTCCACCATCGGGGCACAACGGCATTAGTCAAAAGGCCAGGCACCAACTCTCGCCAGATCAGGGCTTGCACGTTCTGTGGCGCGATGAAATCCTGCTCCGCGGTGGCCAGGACATAGGGTAAATCGGCCAACGATCCGACCAAGTGTGCGCCTCCGCCCGCCGGGGAGCCCGCCCCGAACAACTGAGGGGCCTGCCAAAGTCGGTTAAGGCCGACGACCGTGTCTCCCGCAAAATCATGC
>QHZC01000383.1 GCA_003224515.1 Acidobacteriota bacterium | reverse complement strand
GTAATGGTCCACGACGTCTTTGAGGGTGGCCTGGCTGCCGTCGTGCATGTACGGCGCCGTCTCCGCGATGTTGCGGAGTGTTGGCGTCTTGAACGCGCCCATATCCAATGTATTTTTCGTTTGTGTGTAACTGCCGACATCCGCAAGATTTCCCCGGGTATCGGCGCCGACACCGATGTTGTGGAATTTGTTGTCGGTGAAAAGCGCATACTTCTTTCCGATCACGTGGCACACGCTGCAGTTGCCCTTCTTCGGATTGAGGAATAATTTCAAGCCGCGTTGTGCCGACGGCGAAAGCGCCTTCTTGTCGCCTCCGTAATAGAAGCGGTCAAACGGGGAATTCCCGATCACTACCGTCCGTTCGAATGACGCGATAGACTTGGTCACAAGATCGATCGTGATCTGCTCTGTGCCCCAAGCCTTTGCAAACAGCTTGCGGTAGGTTGGATCGGATTGCACATGCCTCACAACTCCCTCCAGCGTGTGCCCCATCTCTACTGGATTCGTCATCGGCCCTTCTGCCTGTTTCTCCAGGCTGGGCGAGCGCCCATCCCAGAATTGCAGCGCGTTGTATGCCGCATTGACCACCGTTGGGGCCCTGCGGGTACCGAGCTGGCCACCCACGCCATTAGACAGCGCCTTGCCATCGCGGAAGCCGAGGTTCGGTGCGTGGCACGTTGCACAGGAGACCGTTCCATCCACGGAGAGGCCAAGGTCGTAGTACAGTCGCTGCCCAAGAGCGATCGTCTCTTCCGTGGGCGGATTTTCCGGGGGAATTGGGACCGGAGGCAGGCCAAGCGGCACCTTGACTTTGACGGGCCTTCCGATCGGTATGACCCCCGCGCGGCTCGCGTGACCCTCAGGACCAGACGCTGCATGAATGGTGGCGCTGTGCACGGCTGTGGCGAAAACGATCGCCGCCGCAGCCATTACCGGGGAGAAACAAAAGAGACTTAGGGACACCTTCACGCTCATTCTCCGAGATGCCGAGCAACAAGGCGAGTGACAGGAGAGAGAATCGCCGACCGTACCACCACGCGCAATGGTACAGAGGGGGCACCGGACTAGTAAGAAAGTACTTTTATTTGAGACGTATAGAAAACCCTTGCTCTTCTGGATCGATTTCGGCCGGTTCGGCTTTCCCGCTTGCTCGAATGCACATCCGCTCCAAGACCCAAATGATATCGAGCATTAGCGGTTTGCCCGGCCTCAGAGAGCGGAAGAATTCTTGCCAAACCAAATAGATCTCTTTGTTGATCGCCAAAGAGGGAGAACTCGTTACCTAAGAGCGCTCGCCCCACCATGTGAGCAGTGGAATCCGGCAAGTATACTTTGAGACGCTCAACAGTGCGCTCTGCGAGTTGCCGTCGAAGCCGAACGATTCTCGCTTTGTATTCCTCCTGGAATTCACGGGCAGTGAACTCCATGAGGAGACTGTCAAGCGAAACGTGCAGCGGTGACTACTTCGCGGATAGCCCGAGGTGACCAGTCCGGGGTGGTCAAAATGGATCCAGTGTCGCCGTCGCTCCCAACCAGATGTCGCCCACCAACTTCGCTTCTGCTGCTTCTCACCTGGGTAGACGACTCGGCAATACTTTCCAACAGTTTTCTAGGCTCGGTACACCCAATGAGATCGCCAAGGCCGTGGTGTTTCTCGCATCCCACGACAGCAGCTACATCACGGGAACGGAATTGTTTGTGGAAGGCGGTTTCGCACAAGTGTAGGCCGTTCTGAAGGATTGATGAGCGTGGATACGATTGAATGGTTGGATTTTGAAAACCGGAGGCCCGTTCCCGAATCATTCCGCGAACGGGACGTACGTCTTCGGCCCGATCACGGTAACGCACCAGAACATAACTCACGAGTCCGGCGTAGCTGACTTCGACAGAGTGGGAACGGTTCGAGGAACCAGTGACAGGGCGTTAGTGGGCTCGCCCTCATCGACCAGACTTTCTCCTACACGTTTGGGTTAGTCCAAACGAAAGATTAAAGATTAATGTTGCCGAATCGTCCCCTGATCCACATCATTTCGCCGACCAAACAGGTGGTCTTGAATGTAAACCCATCGGATATATACCCAAGGATTGAATCCGTGGAGCAGTAGGGAAGCACCTGGCGGCGAAGTCCACGATACTGAATGCCCCGGGGTGGGCCACAATTTTGGGGACACTGCCTGTGCCGGACCCAAACTCATTTCGCCATTCCCCTTCAGGTCCCTGTCCAGCGCGAATCCAAATGGAGAGTCTCCGCATTTGGCTTACCTACACAACTGAGGTGTTCAACCCCTCTATTATAAGATAGACACCCGATTGATCTTAAGCGCTGCGAATCCTATACCTATGATCCGATGGCGCTTGAGGCATCCTGCCGTCTGGGAGGTCCCCAGGGCTCATGGCTGCACCGGTTTCAATTAGTCGATCCGACGGTCGATCCGGAAGGCGTATCCCTCAGATATTGCCCGCAGAACTATCGCTCGCAGATGAATCTGGGCCTAAGGAAAGGACGTTCACTGAGAATGTGAGTCTTCACGGTGCACGCGTTGTCACGGTGCGGCGCTGGCTACCTGAGACTCGCGTGCTGGTTGCTTTTCTCCGGAATGGCGTTCGGTCTGAAGGAAGCGTTGCTTACTGCCAGCGCAAGGAGACTGGCGGATTCGCCATTGGAGTAGAGCTATCCGGACAGGTGCAAGCCGCGTAGGAAACCTAACCTGATCTTGAAAGGACGGACGTAGGCGCCGATAAACACTTCTTGGTGGGCTGAAGTATCCCTTCGAAGAGACACTACCCGCGAGTCGAGACGCCCCGCGGAGTCTGGGTTAACCGAATTTGTAAATGACGTGAGGACAAGTGGTGTGACACGGGTTGAGCGAGTCGGGTGAACACGAATGAAAGGCAATCGCAGGCGAAGCGTTCGCCGAACAACAGGGAGCATCTGCGCCCACGCATGGGTGTGTAGCATGAAAGCTAAGAACAGACGAAACCGCCCTTGACTCAGTCGGCCTCGTTAGAGATGACCCACTGTTCCAAAGAACACGACGGATTGCGGAATCCCGGCTATAATGGCCTTCGAGCAACTAGCCCGACGCTCGGAGAAAAACGATGCGTTTCTCCCGTGTAGCAAGTAACCTCAAGCAAGTCGGCAAGGTCGACAGTGCGGGGGCCAACACAAACAGCACGCGCTTGCCGAATAGGTCCGACGCAGGATTTTTGTT
>QHZC01000385.1 GCA_003224515.1 Acidobacteriota bacterium | reverse complement strand
CCGGCGCTTCTTCGCCCCGGGCTCACCCGAGCCTCATTCTTGTATGGACCGCGCCCGGTTCATGAGTCGCCGTGAACCACCCAAATCCACAACGATAGCCCTACGCTCAGCCACCGCAGACTACTCTAATTGAAATCGGGCCTTCGGGTGGAAGCGTTATTTCAAATCCATAAGCAAGGCGCGAAATCCATTCCACCTACATCGTCTGATAGACATGATCTAAGATAATCAAAAATGGAGAACTCACCGTGATCTCGGCTTCATCAAGCAAGGGTTTGACCATCGTCGTCTGGGTTTTGCAGGTTCTGACCGGCTGCCTGTTTCTTTTCGCAGGAGCTTCTAAGCTTTTCGGAGTCGCCGAAATGGTCAATTTCTTCGCTCAGGTTGGCTTCGGGCAATGGCTTCGTTACTTCTTCGGAGTCCTCGAGGTTGGCAGCGCCGTAACGCTTTTCTTTCCGCGGCAAGCTTTCTACGGAGCCGTGGTGCTCTGCGTGTCCCTGGTGGGGCACATTGTTATTCACGCGGCCGTGCTGCATCGTCCCGCTGCGTTTCTCGCGTTCCTGCTTGCGGTAACTTTGGTGATCGCTTACCTTCGCCGGCCCTCAGCCAACGCGTGAGGTCACGGACCGTACGCGGTGCACATATAAAGTCACCGTTTTGGATGACAGCCACCGCGGCTCAGCTCAGATCCTGGCGGCAACAACCCTCCAACCACCGAGGCGGACCATTCCCCTGAAGGCTAGGGTCCGGCCAGCGTCCGCTTTGCCCGTCCGGGCACAATCCGCCAACGTTCCTCATCAGCCCAAATCTACGCTTTGTTGATTGCAGGATCGGTGAGCGTTCTGGGGCCTCGCAGGTGGGTAATTCGCTTGACCGATATCCCTTCGAGGCATAGATTCGACAATCCTTCAACTTTTGCGAACGGCCACGCCGCTAAGGAGACGTTTTTGTCAGACTCTCTCACTGAAGAGAGCATGGGAAGCGGCCCCGCAATCGCCTCGCTCTCGATCGGAACGAAGTCAATTCATAAAGCGCGGATTAGGATTATCCCCTTTATCTTTCTTCTGTACATCATTGCCTTTCTCGATCGCATCAACATTACCTTTGCTGCATTGACGATGAACAAGGAGCTGGCAATCAGCAGCCAACAATATGGATTGCTCACCGGGATTTTCTTCATCGGCTATTTTCTCTTCGAGATTCCCAGCAATCTGCTGCTGCACAAGGTCGGCGCGCGAATCTGGATCGCCCGCATATTGGTGACGTGGGGAGTCGTGGCGATTCTGACCGGCTTTGTGCGTAGCGTGGAGCACTTGTACGTGCTGCGTTTCCTGCTGGGACTGGCAGAGGCCGGCTTTGCGCCGGGAATGCTCTTGTATCTAACCTACTGGTTCCGGCAACGGGAACAAGCGCAGGCGGTTGGTCTTTATTTGTCCGGCATGCCCATCGCCAGCATTCTGGGTGCACCGTTTTCGGGATTGATTCTGGATCGCGCACACTGGCTGGATCTCAGCAGTTGGCGGTGGCTGCTCATCCTCGAGGGAATTCCGGCAGTCATTTGCGGCTTCTTGACGTACTTCCTGCTCCCGAGCCGCCCGGCGGAGGCCAAGTTCCTGACGATGGAGGAAAAGGAATGGATTCGAACGGAACTGGAAAACGAAGAGCGGCAAAAACTGAAGCAGCGCCAATTCACAACGCTTGAGGCATTAACAAACGGGCGAGTCTGGCATCTGGTGGCGATTTATTTCGGCATGGTGACCGGTTTGTACTCGCTGAGCTTTTGGGCACCTCAATTGGTGAAGTCGGTTTCGAGCGGGTACTCCAATAGTTTCATCGGATTCCTGGTGATGATCCCCAGCCTGGTGGGCCTTGCGGCGATGATTATGATTTCGCGCAGCTCCGACCGCACGCTTGAGCGGAGATACCATGTGGCCATGCCAGCCATTATCGCAGGTGTGGCGCTGGTGCTGCTGGGCGCGGCTCACTCCACCTTTCCCACCGTCGTGCTGCTGTCCTTCGTGGCGTTCGGCGTTTACGGCTTTCTTGGTCCTTTCTGGGCGCTGCCCAGTGAGTTTCTAACGGGTTTCTCGGCTGCGGCAGGAATGGCCTTGATCAACGCAGCGGGAAATCTCGGCGGGTTTGCAGGGCCTTCGGCCGTCGGTTTGATCATGCAGAAAACCGGCAGCCTCTACGGCGGATTGGCTCTCGGCGGATTTTCCTTGTTCGCCGCGGCGACGCTTGTGTTGCTGCTTCGAAGCGGCACACAAACGAAAACGGTCTAGCTGACCGTCGCGATGTTATCCGGGGCAGCTAATAAGTAGATCGCAAGTTCCCCGATCCTTCCTCAAAAACTAAGGGCCACATTATCAAAGCCTGCAATGTCGGCGCTGCAGCTCAAAGTCACCTAGCGAAAATTGTGTCAAGGTTGGCCAAGTTGGCCAATGCCACGGTGCTTCGTATTTTGCAAATGACGCCAAAGCCACGACTTAGTGAATTTGTCTTACGGTTCGGGACCAGGAGGTCGATGGTTCAAATCCATTCGCCGTGAATCGCTTTACTCTGTTGTAGGCAGGACTCAAAGTTGAGTCCGTTTGAGGTCGCACGCTGCCCCGCGTTCATGAAGGTCGCTTCGAGACGGCTCCTTGATTAGGAATCTGAGTTGCGCAGAAGCTCGACAGCCTCTGACTGGGTCAAGACGCCTTTGCGAACGAGCATATGGATGAGCCGGATGGTCCGGGAGTCGTCCCTTGCGTCAGGTTGCGCGGTCTTCTCGACCCGGGGAATCGCCATTGCAGGTGGCTCTGATGGGGCAAGAGACTCGCACAACCAGCATTCCAGGGTTGAGCGATAAGCCGGGGTGATGTCGCGAAAGACCAGGCCCATCCCCGAACCAGGATGTTGCGAGCTGACAGTCGCTTGCACCTCGAAAAGGTCTTTGCCCTTGTAGATTCGCAACCTGACGCTCGTGCCCACAGGAAAGGGATTCAGCGTGTCGATGTAGCAACCATTCAAGCTTATGTCAGACGTACGCGCCTCAATCCGGACTTCGGCTCGGAGGTCGATCAGTTCGGCAGGGGCCACGAACGACCAGCGCAGGTCGCCGCGCCGCTCTGCGTCGCGAGCGATTTCCGGCTGCGTCACCTGGGTGTGACGACCAGGTATGGCCAGCTGACTGGAAGGCGAAAGCAGAACGGCGACACCAAAGCCATCTCCCCTACGATGCACGCGGACGACTTTGCCGGTATCCTCCCAATTACCGGAGCCTGCGAACGGACCATAGGCAGACGTGATTCGCAGCCGCATGCCGCTGTAATAGTGGTCGAGTTTGGTAAAAAAATACAATGCGTTGCGCGATGCGTTCAGGGTCGTCCGAACTTCTTCGAAATTCCCGTCGCTAAACTCCAGAGGGCGTATGCGCAGCTGAAGAGAGACGCTGACCCTTCGCTTCCCCCTGCGCTCTTGTGCCGGGACGGAGGCGGGCTGCGGGGTTTTGATTTCTCTAGGAGTAAGTCGTTCAGACATAGGAATCCGCCAGCCGTGCGGGTGTCCACGGCTTACAACAGGCATTTTCTTCGGAAGTATCCCCGATTCCCATGAAGCTGCAGTACCAACCCGGAGGTACGAAGGAACCGGCCTCAGCCAGTACCCCAAAAGAGGCCAGATGCAGAATTCGGGTCCTAAAGGTCCCGAATTCTGCTCCTTACGCACCGCACTCGATAGCACTACTGCTCGTCGCCTGGAACGTTCCTAAAGCGGATTCGGTAGGCGGTTGATTGACCCAGTCCCATAAATATGGGAACATGACTTCGTGAAGACCACTTTGGAAATTCCGGATGCTATCTTTCGTCGCGCCAAGATCGTGGCCGCCGAGCGCGGGATTCCGCTCCGGGCGCTCATTTCGGAAGCTCTGGCCGACAAGCTGCGCGCCCAAGGCGGCGGGGCCAGCAAGCCCTGGATGAAAACTTTCGGCAAGCTCCGCCACCTGCGCAAGGAGACAGCCAGAATCAACCGCATCATCGAAGAAGAGTTCGACCAGATCGAGACCGAGGATCGGCAATGATCCTGGATGCAAACGGACTGTCAGCCATCGCAGATGGCGAGCCAGCCTTGGAGCCGATCCTTCGCGAGGCCGCTGAGGTTGCTGTTCCAGTTATCGTCTTGGGTGAATATCGGTATGGCATTCAACAATCGCGCGACCGACAGCGATACGAACAATGGCTGGGGGAATCCCTTCGGAATTACCGGGTCCTCGACATGGATGAAGAGACCGCCATCTCTTATGCCAGGCTGCGCTCGGAGCTCAAGAAAGCCGGAACGCCGATTCCTTCCAATGACGTCTGGATTGCGGCGCTTTGCCGCCAGCATTCTCTGGCGCTGTTAAGCCGCGACCGCCATTTCGATCTGGTTGCCGGGATCGAACGCGTTCCATGGTAAAAGGCACGCGAAGGCGAACTTCTCCGCTCGGTAGTCCTCTAGATTGTAAAGATCACTAGCCCCTGTAGGTTCAAGACTTTTGACTTCCTATTCCTAGACGATCTCGCGCCAAGCTTGGCAAGAAAGGCTGCCCTCGCCCGGCGGGAATATCCATTCAGCGAGACCACCAATCCTCCGCGCGGCCAGGCCATCCTTGCGCCGGAGGAAGGAAAATCCACGCCAGGTGTCCCTCGTGGCTGGTGCGGCCCAGAAGGCTTTCTCACTGTTTCTTCGATTGAGAGCAATCATCTCGACGAGTACTTCCGTGGACCTCGCCGAATTCTCTGCGGACGTCAAAGGAAAGTACCCCGTGAAAATAGTGCGCTATGCCGACATCGCCGAGGATCCCGGCTTAAAGTTCGCGACCGGGGGCCCCGGTTCAACTCGTGAATTGAGCATGCTCATCGCGAAAAACGTTGAAGCTGGCCGGCTGGTGGCCGGTTTCACTTACTCCCAACCCGGAAACTGGACGAGTTGGCCGCCGCATGAACATGCCAAGATGCTGGAAGAGATTTATGTGTACTTTGACATGCCGCACCCGGCATATGGCATTCAACTCGTGTATAACAATATGGAGTATCCGGAATTGGTTACCGTGGTGCGCGACGGCGACGCGGTACTGATGCCCAGCGGGTATCATCCGAATGTTTCCGTGCCCGTACATCGCATAGCTTTTTTGTGGGCGATGGCGGCACACCGTGAAGTCGAAGACCGCCCGTTTGGCGTTGTGAATATTCAGCCGGGATTTCAACAAAGCGGATCGGGACTGGAAGTAGGCCGCAGGTAAGCAATACCATCAAGCCAAGGGAAACGGATGCGGCAAGAAAATCCCATCGCCGGGGCCGGCACTAGCGGAGATGCGCGAGCTTCAGCGGGGCTTGCTGGCTTGGATAAAGTTGGCATCCTCGCCGGACGCTTCCGCTGGATCATCTGCGGGCTGTTATTTTTGTGTGTAACCAAGAACTACATGGACCGGCAGGTGCTCGGGGTGCTGAAACTTCCGCTGCAGCACGAGTTTGGCTGGAACGACATCGGCTACGGACATCTGGTGTTCGCGTTTCAGGCTGCCTATGCGCTGGGCATGATCCTGGTGGGTCGCTTGATTGACCGCCTGGGCACGCGCATTGGTTATGCCCTGGCCATGGTTTTCTGGAGTCTGGTGTCGATGGGCCATGCCATCGCGAATTCGCTTACCGGCTTTATGATCGCGCGATCCGCTTTAGGATTCGGCGAAGCCGGTGTTTTCCCCGCGAGTATCAAGAGCGTCGCGGAATGGTTTCCAAAGAAAGAACGGGCGCTGGCGACGGGGATTTTCAACGCGGGCACGAACGTTGGCGCGATCATTACCCCGCTGATCGTGCCGTGGATTGCGGTGCATCTGGGTTGGCGGTGGGCTTTCCTGCTCACAGGGGCTCTCGGCTTCGCATGGTTGATTCTGTGGCTGTTGCTCTACCGAAGGCCCGAAGAGCATCGCTACTGCACGAACAGCGAGCTTGAGTATATTCAAAGCGATCCTCGAACTCCGCCTGGGAAAATCAAATGGGCGCAGCTGCTGCCGCTCAAACAGACCTGGGCGTTTGCCGCCGGAAAATTCATGATTGACCCGATCTGGTGGTTCTATCTTTTCTGGATTCCGGACTATTTGCAGCGCGAGCATGGTTTACATCTGACGCAGATCGGTCTGCCCATTCTGGTTATTTATGTCATTTCCGATCTTGGAAGCGTTGCCGGCGGCTGGCTTTCATCGAGTTTGATCCGTCGAGGATTCTCCGTGAATGCCGCGAGGAAGTGGGCGATGTTCCTCTGTGCGCTCAGCGTTTTGCCGATTGCCATTGTTTACCGGCTTTTCGGATTGTGGCCCGCTTGTTCACCCTGACGTCAGACCTCTTTCCATCGCGGGCAGTTGCATCGGTTGTCGGAATTGGAGGCATGGCCGGAGCCATTGGCGGAATGCTGATTGCCGAAATCGTCGGGCATGTGCTCGAGTGGACCGGCAGCTACATGATTCCCTTTTTCATTGCGGCCTCGGCCTACCTGGTAGCTTTGCTCTTGATTCACACGCTGAGCCCGAAGCTTGCGCCAGCCCAATTGGGACAAGGGTAGGTTGATGAGCCTCGATGCCTTCGAACTACACGGCAGAAACGCTCTGGTGACCGGCTCCCACCGAGGACTTGGCGCTGCAATTGCCGTGGCTTTGGCAAAAGCCGGCGCAAACGTGGGTTGCCACGGGCGGGATCGGAAACCTGGTCCTTCTTGCGAGGAAATTCGTGCAGCGGGCCGTAAGACATTCTACTTTTCCGGAGATTTGGCGCATTCGAAGATTTGCTCCGGTCTTGTCGAAGAAGCGATCACCGAGTTTGGCTCAATCGATATTCTTGTGAACAATGCGGGAATGATTCGAAGGGCTCCTGCCGCGGAATATCCCACGGAATTCTGGGATGAACTGATCGCCGTGAACCTGACCGCGGTATTCCGCCTCTCACAACTTGCCGGCCGGCACATGCTGCAGAGAGGGAGTGGCGGCAAAATCCTGAACATTGCTTCTCTGCTCTCCTTTCAAGGAGGAATTCTGGTGCCCGCTTACGCTGCAGCCAAGGGCGACGGTGCACAGTTGACGAAAGCGCTTGCGAACGAATGGGCCTCCAAGGGGATCAACGTGAACGCGATTGCGCCGGGGTACATGGCCACGGACAACACCGCCGCACTCCGCAATGACCCGGTTCGCAACAGGCAGATTCTCGAGCGGATTCCCGCGGGCCGCTGGGGTGATTCGAATGATCTCGCAGGAGCGGCGGTATTTCTTTGCGCCCCGGCGAGCGATTACGTTCACGGCCATGTTTTGGTCGTTGATGGTGGCTGGTTGGCTCGGTGAACTGACCATCGCGTCGCGAAATCGGAGGATTCGAATGGGCGTCCAAGCGAAAATGGTCATCGTGAAATATGAGGCGGCACAAGAGTCAAAACCGGAACCGCGTCTGACGCGTAAAGTGATGGCCTACAAACGGCTCGTCATCTACGATGAGAAGATGCATCGGGGCAACCTCGCTGAGGACCGCTACTTCCTCAGTCCCGACAGGCATCCGGAAAGTCTCCAACGGGCGATTTTCTCTGCATCTCAAGTTCCGTTTCATAAAATCCCCCGAAATCTATTTATATATTGAGTCGCTATCTTCTTGGCAAGTTCCACTTGGGGATTCAATGCCGACCTTGACTCCTTTTTCGTCCCAATTCGGGAACGGGCCGCGCGGAGATCTCGGCAAGAGCCCACTCCTAAAACGAAGCGGGCTCCCTCAAAACTTCTAGGAAGGAGCGCGCCTGTTTGCTCTCGGATGTTGTTGAGTTCGCTCGCCGCGAGCTACGAGCCTTCCCCGGCGACGATGCCTTCTGCTATGCCTTGGCCGCTACGGCTTGGCCTTCTTCGCCGCGGCTGGAGCTGTCGTTTTCCTCTTGGGTGTTTCGCCGCCGCCTCTGCTGAGCAGCGTCAAGGCATCCTTGGCACTGAAGGGGAAGCGCCGAACGGACTGTTCACCGGTGGTGCTCAGAGTGACGTCGACGCGCCGGTTGTTGGCCAGGCGCACGGTCAGCAGGTTTTTCAGGATCCTCTGCTTTTCGGCCGGGGTGATGTCCGTATCGGCTTCGATCAGCTTCTTCACCTCTTCGGAGGTCATGTTCTTTTCAAAGCCAAACGCCCGCGTCTCGAGATGGTCGGCGGGCACGTCCTTCTCAGCGAGGTAGCTCTTGGTGCGTTCCACGCGCCGCCCGGAGAGTTTGACGTTGTAGTCTTTGGCTCCGCGAGTGTCCGCGTGGCCTTCGAGAATCAAGTGGGCGTCCGGCCTATACGTCAGATACTGCTTGAAGTCGCTCGCCAACGTATCCAGTGTCGCTTCCTGGCTGGGCAGCAACCCTCCCGTCGGTTTCGCCACCGTGGGCTGGGCT
>QHZC01000384.1 GCA_003224515.1 Acidobacteriota bacterium | reverse complement strand
TTGCGGCGATGGACTTCTTCACCGTCCCAACGCTCACGTTTGGCTTTCTGTACTGCTTTTTTGTCATCGGCCACGACCGGCGTAAAATCCTACACTTCCATGTGACGCGAAATCCCCATGCCCTTTGGGTTGTTCAGCAGTTGCGAGAAGCATGGGCCTACACACAGCCGCACAGATTCTTGTTGTTCGACCGAGACGCAAAGTTTGGAGCGGAGGTGGTTTGGGCTGTGAGGGACATGGGAAGCGAGCCAACTCCCACGGCCTTTGGCTGTCCGTGGCAGAACGGTGTTGCTGAGCGTTGGGTGGGAAGTTGCCGTCGCGACTTGCTTAACCACGTGATCATCTTGAGTGAGTGGCATCTCAAACGGCTGATGGCTTCCTACCTGCTCTACTACCACGAAGACCGGACCCATCTGGGACTGGCGAAGGATACGCCAGCAGGTCGGGTTACTGAAATTCGCTCTGAGCCTGGAAGCAAGATTCAATCCCTACCGAGACTCGGCGGGCTGCACCATCGTTATGCGGTGGCAGCGTAAACTCAAGGGCGATTCTTCTGACTGAAGACCAAACTCTTTTTGTAACCCGGCCGAGGCATGGTTCACGTTTTCAGCGAGCATCTTTCGCCTGTCGAAGAATCAGCCGGCAGTAAAAAAAACCGAAGGGCGCAACGATTTGGCGAACTACAGGTATTTTCACGGCGCCGATCGTCACTCTTGGCGCTCTAAGGAATCCTGAGGAACTGTCATTGTATTGCACCCTAATTGCACCCACATTCATATCTAGATTTCCCATGCGGATTGCAGGTGAATTGCAGTCGTCGCTGTGCGTCTCGCGAGGAATCAAAGCCTTCCGCGCTGTTACTCTCGAATTCGAATGCGGTCAACTTCGACGACCAGTAACTTCCCGCGGTAATGCCCCATAGCAGGTTGGAGTCTTAGATACGCGGACAGCCGCTTCATCAGATGAGGCAGGGTTTCTGGATGGTTCCGCATTTGGAGCGCAACGATTCCTCTGTAATTCTTCGGCGAGTAGGTCACGATGTCGGCGAAGTCCCCATTCAAGGACAGCAGAATAGCGTCGATTTCTTGGGCTTTTGCGATGACGACCGCATCCGCTGACTCAACGGGCAAAACGTCCTTCAAGCGCAAAACCTCGTGATTTGCGTCTCGAAGCGACTGAACGATGGTATTAGAGATGCAGTGGTCGGCCAGAAACCGCAAGGCCATCAAACGACGGCCTCGAATTCAGCGAGTTCTCGGGCATAGTCCAGACAGGCGGCGATGTGCTCGCGTGTCAGGTCGGCAAACTCAGCGACGATCTCCTCAGTCGTTCTGCCAGCCGCCAAGTATCCCAAAACAAGCCCTACCGGAACACGAGTCCCCTTCAAACGTGGTTTGCCACGGAGGATCTCTGGATCACTCACGATGTAGCGTTTCCATTCTACCGGCATGGTTTGATACTAGCGCTTCAGATGGCAATGGTAAAGGCGCGAGATCAGAAGGATTTAGAAGGCAGGGAGGGAGGAAGTACACCACATTCTGCGGGATGCCTTTGCCCCATCAATGTTCCGGTCCGGGCGACGGCTCGAGCGGTCGTTTAACAGGGCACGAATGCTTTTCGGTCATCGATAGGAGGTGCCAAGCATGGATGCTATTCGTACTGACGTCGTCGCCGCATATTCACACTGCCCGCGAAAGGCTTTTCTCCTCCATTGCACCAAAGAACGGGGTACTCCTCACGAGTATCTAGAGATGCTTGAGGAATGTGCTAACGTCAGCAGAACCCGCTGCGTGGCCGTTCTCCACCACCAGACAAGACACAGATCCGTCCGTATGCCGGCGATGCCATTTCATCCGGGAGTGAGGTGCTCACGGAAGCAAACCTCACGGCGGGAGGACTTGAAGCGTACTGTGACGTACTAACAAAGGTTGGTAGCACACGACGAGGCGGACGTAACTTAGCCGTTTATGAGCCCACGATCGTGGTAGGGACTACTGGAGTCCAGAGAGAACAGATCCTCAGGCTCGCGTTCGCCGGTCATGTACTCGGCCAAGTTCAGGGGACAACTCCCGCAGTGGGGCATTCTTGTAACTGCCAGCTGCGAGCACCGCCGAATCAACCTTCAGCCGGAATACAAAACCGTTAATTCGATAATCGCGCACATCCGCGATTGGTCGGCCGACTCCTCTTTACAACCACCGCCGGTCGTTCTCAATAAACACTGTCCTTATTGTCCGTTTAAGATCGCCTGCACCGGGTTGGCCGAAGCTGCCGACAACCTCAGCCTGTTAGATCGTGTGACTACGAAAGCAATGCAGCGGTACCACAGTAAGGGAGTTTTCACGGTTACCCAGCTTTCCTTCTTGTTCAAGCCGCGACGAAGGAAGCGACGCGATCGGCAACGATCTCTCACTTCAGTCTCGAAATACAAGCGCTCGCCATTAGGACCGGCAAGATCTATATCCAAGCGCTGCCGGAGGTCCAGCAAAGCGATATTGCCCTCTTTCTGGACATCGAAGGGATTCCAGATCGGAAGTTCTCTTACCTGATCGGTCTTCTAATACAGGATCATGGGACTGCTACTCAACACTCCTTCTGGGCGGACACAGCCGAGGATGAGGAGTCGATCTGGCAGACGTTCGCGGAGAAGGTCGCCGAGTATCCCGATGTGCCCATCTATCATTACGGAAGCTACGAGGCTCGGGCGATTGAAATTTTGGGTGTAACGAGCCTCGTTTTTTCCCTTCTTCATAAGCAAGATTCTTCAAATTAGATCCGGGATGTAGGGTGGTGATCGCGAAAGCGCAGCGGGTTGCAGCGTGAACTGCGGAGCAGATCACGCCGGGATACATTTCGACGCGGTATTCCTGCGTCTATGGTTGGTTGAATTGGATGTAGGATCTCGAACGGTGGAAGGCTCGGCGGTTTTCTCTTCAGGAATCTCCGAGCCCTCCATTAGACCAAACCAAGGAGTCTTGACACTCCCAGGAAGGCTTCCAATGCAGATGCTA
>QHZC01000382.1 GCA_003224515.1 Acidobacteriota bacterium | reverse complement strand
TTGTCTTTTCGGCCACCGACGCCATCCGCGTCCAGGAGTAGTCGTCCCTATTCCCGCCCATGTACTCACGCGCGTACAAAACGCTCGTCTCCCTTCCGCCGCTACTCTGGGTCGGCTTGTTCCTCCTGCTTCCCTACGCGCTCGTGTTCGCGCACAGCTTCTGGGCCGTCCATGACGGAGTTCTGCTCCACCGGTGGAACTTCGAAAATTACGTGACTCTCTTTTCCAAGCCCGTCTACATCGAAGTGCTATTGCGCACCATGCGCATCGCCGCTTCTGTGACGCTGTGCTCCCTGCTGCTCGGCTACCCGCTGGCCTATTACCTGTCGTTTCATGCCGAGGCTCGCAAAGAGTTGCTCTACCAGCTCGTCATCGTGCCGCTGTGGGTGAGCTATCTGGTGCGCGGCTACGCTTGGAAAACCATTCTCGGCAGCGAAGGCGTGCTCAATGCCTTCTTGCAATACTTGCATCTCACCCATGAGCCCGTTGCGTTCCTCCTGTACAGCCCTTTCGCCGTCGTTCTCATGCTCACACACATCTATACACCTTTTGTTTTTCTGCCCATCTACGCAGCTCTTGAGCACATCCCTCGCTCGCTTGTCGAAGCCTCCGCCGATCTCGGCGCCGGATCGGTTCAAACATTTCTGCGGGTCATCCTGCCTCTTTCCATTCCCGGCCTGCTCGCCGGCGCAACTTTCGCCTTCGTTCTCTCGCTGGGCGATTTTCTCGCGCCACTTCTTGTCGGCGGCGCTTCCGGCACGATGATTGCCAACATCGTACAGAGCCTCTTCGGTGCGGCCTATGATTGGCCCCTCGGCGCGGCGATTTCTGTTTGCATCCTGATCATCACCATCTCCTTACTTTTCCTCAGCGAGCGGCTCGAAAAGCGGTGGTCCTTCAAATGAGCGGCCACGCTTCAACCCGCCGCGCTCCATTGCTTACGGTTTATGCCGCGCTCGTCTTCGTTTTCATCTATCTCCCGGTCGTCGTTCTCATTTTTTACTCCTTCAACCGTGATGGCGTCGGCGGTTTCCCTCCCCGTCATTTCACGCTCGATTGGTACCGCCAGCTTTTCGCCGATGTCCCCATCTGGGATGCCGTCGTAAACAGCCTGATCGTCGCCGCAGGCAGCGTGGCACTATCATTAACCCTGGGGCTGCTGGCCGCGCTCGCGCTCGATCGCGCCACGTTCTCCGGAAAAGCTCTCTTCCGCCGCCTGGTTCTGTTGCCGTTGATTCTTCCCGGCATCATCACCGGTCTCTCCCTGCTCATGTTCGCCGTATTTGTCGGCGCCCAGCTCAGCCTGTTTACTATTTTTCTCGGTCACGGCACCGCGCTCATTGCTGTCGCTACTACGGAGCTCTTCGCGGGCCTTCAAAAAATTTTCTGGCGCGTCACTCTTCCGAATCTCAAGCTCTCGCTGATCGCCGCAGGTCTCTTGATCTTTACGCTTTCGATGGATGAAATTGCCGTCACCTTTTTCCTGATCGGCCGCTACAATACCTTACCGCTCGAAATCTGGGGCCGCCTTCGCCGCGGCATTACACCGGAAATCAACGCCGTCTCAACGCTGATCTTCGCCGTCTCCGTTGCCCTGATCGTCATCTGGTACCGCATTCGTACCCGCGGCCTCGGCGCCGATGCTCAGGAACTTCTCGAAAGAACCTAGGAGGTTGTATGGCGCCGTCACGCCGTGATTTCATCAAGTTTATCGTCGCCGGTTCCGTCGCCGCCGGCTGTCCTCTCGACAAGACGCTTCTCGCCGCCGCGCATTCGAAATCACCTTCCGCGCCGCTCGTCCACGGCGAACAGTTCGAAGTCTGCCTCGCCAACGTGCAGGATCTCATTAGCGGTGGCGACGCCAAGCGCGCGATTCTTCCCGGCGGACTCGGCTGCATCACCCACAAGCTCGTCGAAGTCCTCCAGCCGAAATACAAAGAGGGTATGCTCGACAATGCCGCTGTCGTTGCCGCGGTCCAAGACGAAGACGCCGTCCGCGCACCGCCAAGGCTGTTTTGATGTGCACACCAAAGCACATCACCTCTCGCATCGTCATGGGCCTCCCCTCTGAACAGAAAACCGCCATGCGCCGCTGTCGCTTCGCGCCATATCCCGTCGTCAACGTCATCTTCGACAAACCGGTCTACAATCGCGGCTACGACAATTGGTGCCCGGGAAACGTTTTTACCGATTTTATCGTTGCCGACTGGACCATCCAGAAGAAACTCGGCTACAAGCAAAGGCACAATATCCTTTCCTTTTACACCCCGCTAGGCGAACTGCAACGCTCCACGCTGCTCGATGAAGAAGACTGCAAATCTCTCTCCGCCCGCGTGCTCGCCGATTTTCAAAAGTTGCTGCCTGAATCCAACGTCGATCCTTTGGAAGTCCGCATCTACCGCCGCGGCCATCCGATGTTCATGGCCGTGCCAGGCCAGTACACCAAGAATCGCCTCGTCGCATCCCATCCGATGGACCGCATCTTTTTCGGCAACTCCGATGCCGGCGGCCCTGAATCGCTGACCAGAAAGCCGGGTCGGAGTGGGCGGAACTCCTTCTCGCCGGAAAGCCTGGAGCAAAAAACTTGGCGGAGAAAGCCTTGCTAGCGATTCCAGAGTAAAATGCCCGCAGTATTCGGATCTCAAAATTGTGTTGTGCGCGGAGCGAGGATCAGCCTATGAGTAACGGTAAGCTGCAGCGATGGAAGTCTGCTTTCTTGTTCGTGGTCTTGCTCTTCAGCTTCGCCCAGGCCGCGGCCCGCGAACCGGCGCTGTCCTTCGATGTCGTCATCACCAACGGCCGCATCATCGACGGTACCGGCTCGCCTTGGTATTCGGGCGACATCGGAATTCGCAACGGAAAGATTGCCTCATCGGCAACCTCAGCGCCGCGCCGCGCGCTCGCACCATCGATGCACGCCGCATGGTTGTTGCTCCCGGTTTCATCGACATGCTCGGACAGTCGGAGTACACCATCCTCGTCGACCCCCGCCTACCCTCAAAGATTTTCCAGGGGATCACCACGGAAATCACTGGCGAAGGCGAATCCGTCGCCCCGTTGAACGACGCCATTCTCCGCGCCGATCAGGAACAGTACGATCATTATCACATTCAACCCGACTGGCGGACGTTTCGCGAATACTTTTCCCGGCTAGAGAAGCAACACATCGGAATCAACATTGCCAGCTACGTGGGCGCGACGCGCGTTAGGCGGATGGCGCTCGGCGACAACGACGTGCAGCCCACCGCCGCGCAGCTAGAGCAAATGAAGGAGTTTGTGAGCGAGGCGATGCGCGACGGCGCTGTCGGCGTCTCCAGTTCGCTCGAATACGCTCCCGCTCCTTACGCCAAGACCGAAGAGTTGATCGCTCTCGCTGCCGAGGCATCGAAGTTTGGCGGCATCTACGCCACCCACATGCGCAACGAAGGCACCGGCATCTTGCCGGCCATCGACGAAGCGCTACACATCGGCCGCGAAGCCCATATCCCCGTCGAAATCTGGCATCTGAAGGTCGGCGGCAAACCAAGCTGGGGGCGCATGCCCGAGGTCGTTGCCAAGATCAACGCCGCAAGAGCACAAGGGCTCGATGTCAGCGCGGACACCTACGCCTACCCCGCATGGTTCAACGATTTTTCCGCTTTTATTCCCGCCTGGGCGCACGATGGCGGCAACGCCAAGCTCGTCGAACGACTGAAGGATCCGGCCACGCGCGACCGCATCCGCAAGGATATGCTCACGCCTTCAGACCAGTGGGACAACGAATGGCAGGAGATTCCCGGCCCGGAAGCGGTCCTCATCGGAGTGGTACACAACCCCCAATTGCTTCCGCTGCAGGGCAAGACTCTTGCCGAGATCGCGAAAATCTGGAACAAGGATCCGATGGACGCTCTCTTCGACCTGCTGATCGAAGACCATGCCCTCACTTCCGTGGCGGTCTTCGGCATGTCCGAGCCGGACGTCGCCCTCGCACTCCAGCAACCCTGGGTCTCCGTCGATAACGACTCCTCCGGTACTTCGCCCGACGGCATGCTGGGGCAGGAACATCCCCATCCGCGCGCGTACGGCACGTTCCCTCGGATCATGCGCAAATACGTTCGTGAAGAACATAAGCTCACCCTCGAAGACGCTATCCGCAAATTCACCGCATTGCCGGCTCAACGCATGCGCTTGACGGACCGTGGCGTCTTGAAGACGGGCTTGTGCGCCGACATCGTCATATTCGATCCTCGAAAAGTGCACGACGTCGCCACCTTCGACAATCCCAACCAATTGTCGCAGGGAATGGAATACGTGCTCGTCAACGCGGTGCCCGTCATCGACCATAGCGAAATGACCGGAGCATTGCCCGGCAAAGTGCTCCGCGGCCCCGGTTACGTGCCATGATACCTGCCCTAACTGGATGGCCCGGGTTGGTCCATAATAGCGGCGCGGCTGGTGCGTTGTAATATGTCTTTTCGGAGGAACCATGGCCGATCGCCTGGAAGATTTTCAGAGAGTTCGCACTGACCTGAACGAGGAAATTCTCGGCTGCGGCCACCTCGGCATCAAGCGCTTCTTTGCTCTCGACGACCAAGCCTACGAACCCGGCCCGCTCGGCACCATCTGGTCCGCTGCGCCGAAGAAGGCTGGAAGCGCGAAGAAGTGATCGCGGCCCTCAACGTGGCGCTGATCGTCGGCGGCTCCATCACCATTCCGCATGTCCGGCGTGCCTTTGCCCGCATGCGCGAAATCGGCGGCCTCGAATCTTCTAGAGATCAGCCTTGAAAGATCTACAGATGAGCGCCACGTCCAATCCCGCAGTTTCCCAACCGGAAGGTTTCGGCAAGCGGCTGCGTCATCTTGCCGTCGGAGCACTGTTTGCTTTGGTGTTGCTGATCCCAAAGATCCTGCACGTGCGGCGCAACCCGCGCTCTTGGATGCTCTTCCGCATTTTCTTGGGAGTCGCCGGTGCGGCGCTAGTCGTCTTGCCACTCGGCTTGGGGGCTAGTTTCGTTCCGGCGGTCGTCGGTCTGGCCATGTTCATCAGCGCCACTCTTCTGCCTCCCGCCAAGCCCGATCACCACGCCGACGACAAGGCCCGCGAACTGGGAGCTCTCGCGGTCGTCAACGGAGGGCGCTATCAACAAGGAAAC
>QHZC01000381.1 GCA_003224515.1 Acidobacteriota bacterium | reverse complement strand
CGGGACATTCCGGGCGAAGGACGCGACCCACGACCAACTGATTAGGGGTTTGGGAAAAGCCATGCCACCAAATCCGTTGGTGATACTGGAGTCTGCTTGTGTCCTAACAGCCGGTTGTAGATTTCTTTTATCATCGGCGGCCACTGCTTGTGGTCACTGACGAAATATGGTCCGTTCTCGCACGGCCTGACTCCATAACAACCAATTAGGCTTCGCAAGTACTCCAGAACCTCGGCGTGACTCGGTTGCAGGACTTCAGGGGGAAGCTGGTCGCTTGTTTGCTGGCCGAAACTGAGAAGCCGAACCCGAACACGGTCCCGAGGCTTAGCCCCAAGGACGTCAATGACATCTGCCTGTTCATCCGGGGACCAATATCCAAAACGGCGGATGACGTACTGGATAACAAATCGAAACTGAGCGTCATTCAATTGCAGCCAATTAAACTTGCATGCCCGCTCGGACGTCACCTCAGCGATAACGAAATCAATTAGGTCGTCCCGAACTTCAAGTCGCTGATGATGCGCAGTACAAATATTCTCGTTAACACCCTCGATGACTTCCGATGTATGGGGGAGACGTAACGCGAGAATGTCAGCATCACTGATCTGTCCGCCGACTTGCTTTACGGGCCCAGCGTCGTGGAGCACATGCGCCGTTTTTGTGGTCGGGCGACGTGTATTCCACCTGGGAGGCGCTGCGCAATCACGTTCCCATCGGCATCAATACCGGGCTTTCAGGCATTCCGCTTTGGGGCACGGACACTGGCGGCTTCGTGCCCACAAAGGAATTCACGGGTGAACTGTACGTGCGCTGGTTTCAGTTCAGCGCGTTTTGTCCACTGTTTCGGTCGCATGGGCGCGACTGGAAATTGCGGCTGCCGTGGGGCTGGAACACCGGTGAACTTGGGCCAAATGAAATCAGCAATTACGGGGAGGCTGCGAATCCCGATCCTGGCGAGTTGCACAACGCCGCAGTCGAGCCGATCTGCCGAAAGTATCTTGAGCTGCGCTATCGCTTGCTTCCGTATCTCTACAGCGCGGTGCGCGAGGGCCATGAAACGGGATTGCCCATCATGCGTGCGCTCTGGCTTCAGTATCGCGATGATCCCGAGGCAGTGAAGCGCGGCGATGAGTACCTGCGGGGGCGCGATATTCTGGTGGCGCCGGTGACCGAGAAAGCTGCGACCGCGAAGGCCGTTTATCTTCCGCAAGGTGACTGGTACGACTTCTGGACGGAAGAAAAGCTCGCAGGCGGACGCGAAATCAGCCGCGCCGTGGATCTGGAGACAATGCCGCTCTACGTCCGCGCCTGCAGCATCATTAACCTTTGGGCCGGTGAAACAATTTACGTCCGAGAAGTCGGACGAACCAGTGACGCTCGTAGTCTACCCCGGAACAGACGCATCTTGCACCATTTATGAAGATGACGGCACGACGTTCAATTATCGCCGCGGCGAGTGGATGAAGCTCGCTCTCAATTGGGACGACGCTGCGCGGCGGCTCGTGGTGAAGCTTGCGCCGGGCTCGCGCATGTTGCCGCCGTTGCGGCGAAAAATCGAAGTTCGCCTTGCGCGAGAAAAAGCAACGCGGGTGATTGAATTTGATGGAAAACCGGCTAGCCTGCAGCTCTGACGGCGCTCACTTCTGCTCAAAATCCTGCTGGCAGTTGTTGCCATAGGTGAACGAATGCAGCGTGAATCCACGCTCCTGCGCTTCCAGTGTAAGCAGGTGCGCACTGAGCGCCGGGTTCTTGATCAGGTAATACATTCGCGGCTCGGCAACTTCAATGTAGGAACCTTGCGAATCGAACTTCACGTCGACACCGGCATCAGCCGAAGTGAGCGGCTTGCCATCTTGCAGCAGGTAAACGCGGCCGGAATTCTTTGCATTCTCCGCGCTCATCACTGCGTATAGCGATCGGGCGTGGTAGCGCAGTGTGGCAGTATCGCCCTGCTTCTCGGCGGAGGTGACGCCATCGTGGTCGGTGCGCCATTTGCCTGCAAGGATCACGCGGCCGTCGTGCGGCTCTCCGGCGGGCTTGAAGTTGAGTACAAAGCCATCTTCATAGCGCTCTCGATTTTCCAGAGCACCACGGCCAAACCAGTCGCCAACGTAGGTTTCTTCCGTCGTTCGCCCGCATTGCGGCGCAAACGTATTCTCGCCGGGATCGAGCGCGATGTTGCTGACCTCCGGATGCTCGCGCTGCAGCAGGTCGCGAATCTTCTGCTCCATTTCGCGATTGCTACCTTCGCCTTCGACGTGCAAAGCAATTTCGCCGTTCTGATCGATCAAGTAGCGATTCGGCCAGGCTTGGGAGTTGTAGGCCTTCCAGATCGCGCCGTCCAGGTCGACGACGATCGGCCAGGGCAATTGAAAGCGCTCGGCGGCGCGGCGCACGTTTTCAACTTTGTAGCCGACGGCAAATTCGCCGAAGTGGACGCCAACGATTTCGAAGCCGAGCGAGTGGTACTTTGCATACCAGCGCTTCAGAACGGCGAACTCGCGGATGCAATTGATGCAGGTGTACTCCCAGAAGTCGACGAGCAGCACGCGCCGGCGATAGCCCTTGATCGAGTGCGGGACCTTGGCTCCCGAGTCGAGCCAGGTGCCGCTGGAAAACTCAGGCGCTTTGTTTGAGGCGGCGAACGCGGCAGCAGCGAGGAGCAGAACGGCGCCGATCAGCAGCGCGAACGGGCGATTTCGTGTAAGCGCTTTCATACTGCCTGACGGTAAGAACGCTCACGATTGTGCAGCGAGTTTCTGGTTGTTATCCTGCACGTGAGCGGTACAATTTGCCAGCGGTTGCAACAGCCAGCGGTGCTGACGATCCCTTGTCGGTAGGCTGCTGCTTGTCCTACCAGACTCATAAACTCTCGCGGAGCATTTTCTCATGCCAGTGGATCACTTCTCCCCCCGGAAATTCATGGCAGGCGCGGCAACGATCGCCGGCGAGATGGAAAGCACGGTAGGGCTGCCGCTCTCGGCCGGAGAGGTCTCGGTTGTGCTGCGTGCCCTGCGTTAGTATTTCCGCGCAGCGAGAGCAGGGCCGGAGCAATATGACCAAGCACTACTACAAAGCGGCTGATGAAGGCTCGCGTCGCGAATTCCTCAAGGGAGTCGCCGCCCTTCCGCTGGCGGCGCTATTCGGAGATGAAAGCTTGGCGCGAAGTGCACTGCAACAATCCATTCCGGCGTCGGGCACGCCGACGAAAAAGAAGTTCGTTGCCATTCAGATCGGCGGCCGCTCCTTTGTGGACGAAGGCGTTGATCAAGTGCTCGACATTCTTCAGGAAAAGGCGCGCGTGAACGTCCTCATGCCCGCCGTATTCACCTACGGACGCGGCCTCGCTGGCCGGCAAGTGTCCGGGCAGCCACTTCCGGACCATGGCCCGCAGGAGTACGACCAGATTCATGGCGGAAGTTATACGCGCGTTCATCCGGCGTTTTACGCCAACTGCGTCATACAGAACATTCGCGCGCCGGAGCTGGGCGAGTTCGACATCCTGGGCGACGTAATCCCCAAGGCGAAGGCGCGCGGCATGCAAACCTATTGCTTGTTCGAAGAGGCTTACAATCCGCGGCTCATGCCCAACTTTGAAAAGATCGCGGAGGTGGATGTTTATGGAAGGATCGGTCAGAGCACCTGTCTCAATAATCCTGACGCCCGGAATTTTCTCCTCTCGATGGTCGAAGATTGGTTCAAATCGAACGATCTCGATGGATTGATGTGGGAATCGGAACGGCAGGGCCCGCTCAATAACACCTTGGGAGCGCATTTCGGCAGGTTCGATGGCAACGCTTCGATTAACTGCTTTTGCTCGCATTGCCTAAGAAAAGGCAGGGAACTGGGCATCAACAGTGATCGCGCGCGCCAGGGCTACATTGCATTGAACCAGTGGGTGAAACAAACGCTGACTCAGCTTGCGTCGGGTAATGGCGCCGCGGTCACGCTATGGCGACTCCTGCTCGAGTATCCGGAGATCATGGCTTGGGAAAAGCTCTGGTTTCACAGCCAGGAAGAGGTGTATGGCCTGATCTACGGGACAGTAAAGGAGATCAATCCGACGGCGCAGGTGGGCTGGCACATCATGCATCTGGTTACGATGAGTCCTTTGTACCGAGCTGAGCAGGATTACTCGCGGATCGCTAACGTAGCGGACTTTCTCAAGCCGTGTCCGTACAACAACTGTGCTGGCCCGCGCTTCGCACAATACATTCGCAACGTACAATCCACGATTTTTCGCGACTTCACGCCCGATGAAGTTCTGGCGTTGCACTACAAGCTGCTTGGTTACAACCGCGAAGCTAGCCTTGACAGGCTACCGACCGCCGGCCTTTCGGCGGAATATGTTGCTCGCGAAACCAAGCGCGCACTGGAGGCTGTGGCGGGCGCTATACCTATTTACCCGGGCATCGATATCGATATCCCCACGACGATAAACGAGAAGCGCACCCAACCCTCAGACGTGAAGGCGGCTGTGCTGGCGGCTTTTCGGGCCGGCGCGCCCGGTGTTGTTCTGTCGCGCAAGTACGCGGAAATGAGGCTCACGAATCTCGCCGGTGCTGGCGAGGCCCTACGCGAACTCGGCATTGCCTGACATCGCTTACGATTACTGCCCTTGGCCTTTGCCGCACCCTCCGGTGATCATTCC
>QHZC01000380.1:1292-6537 GCA_003224515.1 Acidobacteriota bacterium | reverse complement strand
CTGCGATTGTAAATCTCGCTTCGGGACATATTTCGATTCGCTACGGCGCACGCGGACCGAATTCCGCTACCGCGACGGCGTGCTCCGCTTCGGCGCACGCGATTGGCGATTCCTTCAAGATCATCGAGCGCGGCGCGGCAGAGATGATGATCTGCGGCGGCACCGAAGCGACGATCACGCCGATGGGCGTTGGCGGTTTTGCCTCGATGAAGGCGCTTTCGACGCGCAACGACGACCCGGCGCGCGCCAGCCGCCCGTGGGATGCGGGGCGCGATGGCTTTGTGGTGGGCGAGGGCGCGGGGATTGTAATCCTGGAATCACTGGAGCACGCGCAGAAGCGCAATGCGCCGATACTCGCCGAGATTGTGGGATACGGGATGTCCGGCGATGCCTACCACATTACACAGCCGGCGGAAAACGGCGACGGCGCGTACCGCGTGATGCGCGCGGCGATCAAAGACGCGAAGCTGACGCCGGAAGACATTGGCTACGTGAACGCGCATGGCACATCGGCCCCCATCGGCGACGTGATCGAGACGCGCGCACTCAAGAGGGTGTTCGGGGAGCGCGCCAAGCGGGTGCCCGTGAGCTCGACGAAGTCGATGACGGGACATTTGCTGGGCGGTGCCGGCGGACTGGAAGCGGGGATCAGCGTAATGGCACTGCGCGATCAGATCCTGCCACCGACGATCAATCACGAAAATCCGGACCCGGAGTGCGATCTTGACTACGTGCCGAATCACGCGCGCAAGGCTTCGGTGGAGTACGCGCTTTCGAATTCCTTTGGTTTTGGCGGCACCAATGCCGCGCTGATTTTCAAGCGTTGGTCTGGCAAATAGCATCCCCTCCGCGTTTGTCGTACTTGGGTTTTAGAATCGAAGAAGGAAGAACTCCGTGAATATCATAGTGTGCATCAAGCAGGTTCCGGCGAAGGACGCGCCGCTGGCGATTGCCGGAAACTGGATCAAGGAATCGGACATCGGTTTCGAGATGAACGAACCGGACAGCTACGCACTGGAGGAGGCACTGCGGCTCAAGGAAAAGCACGGCGGGGAAGTGATCGTGCTCTCCATGGGACCCGAGCGGGTAAAGCAAACGATCAAGGAAGCGCTCGCGAAGGGCGCGGACCGCGCGATTCACCTTGCCGATGATAATTTCGCGCAGCTTGATCCGCTGGGATCGGCGCAGGCATTGGCGACGGCCATTCGAAAGGAAAAGGCGGATTTGATTCTAACCGGATTGCAAAGCGACGACCACGGCTTCGGGCAGACGGGCGTGCTGCTGGCGGCGCTGCTGGATTTGCCGCACGCGACGATCATCATGGCCATCGAGGTGACAGATGGAAGGATGAAATTGAAGAGGGAACTCGAGGCCGGCTGGTTCCAGCATATCGAGTGCCCACTTCCGGCGGTGCTGTCGATTCAATCGGGCATTAACAAAGTGCGGTATGCGACGCTAAAGGGCATCATGGCGGCAAAGAAGAAAGAGATCGCCGCAATGACGCGGGAGTCGCCGGGCGTTTCCGCCGAAGCGACACAGAAGATCGAAAAAATTTATGTGCCGGTAAAAACGAAGAAAACGGAGTTCCTGACCGGTACGCCGAAAGAAGTGGCGACGAAGCTGGTCGAGAAGTTGAGGTTTGAAGCGCGCGTGATCTGAAGGTAGTCGGCTGTCAGTCTTCAGCGGGAGAAGATGGAGATCCCTTTTAACCATCTCTTCTTCCTCACTGACAACTGATCACTGTGAACTGAGAACGAGTACAAGAGGCAAACGATGAAGGTTCTGGTGGTGGCGGAGCAGCGGCAGAGGAAGTGGAACAATGCGAGTTTCGAGACGCTAGCCGCGGCGCAGCAAATTGCGAAAGATACTTCAAGCACGGTCAGTGCGCTGGTGATCGGCAAGGGCGTGGCGACGTTGGCCGATGAGCTGGCCGCAAAAAACGTCGCGGAAGTTCTTAGCGTCGAACACGACTTGCTCGAAGCATATACCCCGGATGGGTATTGCGTGGCGCTGAAACAAATAATCGAAAGGGCCAACCCGGATTTGGTTTTGTTTCCGCACACGTATCAGGTGCGCGACTTCGCGCCGAAACTCGCGGCCATGCTCGGCAAGGGGATGATCGGCGATTGTATCGGCTATCGGAACGAGAGCGGGAAGCTGGTTTTCGTGCGGCAAATGTTCCAGGGCAAGACCGCGGCCGACGTGACGTTTGCGGGCGCCGCGCCGTGGTTCGCGTCGTTTCAAACAGGTGCGTTTCGCGCGGATTTGCTCGCGGCGCATCCTTCCGGAAAAGCACCCGTGAATGCCATGACAGTGACCGTGAGCGCGGAGCAGATTCGCACCAAGCCGCTCGACCTCTTCAAAGAGGCGAAGTCGGCGGTGGACTTGACACAAGCGCCGCTCATCGTGGCCATCGGGCGCGGCATCAAAGCTCCCGAAAATATCCCGCAGGCGGAAGCACTCGCGAAAGCGCTGGGCGGCGAGATCGCTGCATCGCGGCCGATTTGCGATGAAGGCTGGCTCCCGATGGAGCGGCAGATCGGCAGCTCCGGCCAGACGGTCGCGCCGAAACTCTATCTAGCCTTGGGCATTAGCGGCGCGATTCAGCACGTCGTGGGCATGAAGGGCGCGCGCACGATTGTCGCGATTAACAAGGATGCGAACGCCCCGATCTTCGAAATTGCGGACTACGGCGTCGTCGGCGACATTTTCGAAATCATGCCCGCCCTCACCGAAGCCCTCGAAAAAGCGAAAACCTCCTAAGCTCCTATAATTCCAGTCCCGGTCACTTTGCTACAATGAAAGCAAATCCATGACCGTTCAACGCGAACAGCTGGAAGCAGATGTCCTAATCGTAGGCGCGGGACCGGCGGGGCTGGCTTGCGCGTTGCATCTGGCGAACCTAGTTAGGAAGCACAATGCGGCGGGCGGGAAGCCGGAATTGTCGGCTGAGAACATCTACGTCTTGGAGAAGGGGCGAGAAATAGGCGCGCATCAGCTTTCGGGCGCGATCATGAATCCCAAGGCGCTGGCGGAGCTGGTGCCGGATTTCGGGAAGAACGCGCCGCTGGATACGCCGGTGACGGATGACGCGGCGCTGCTTTTCACGCGAGGATCGTCTTTCCGGTTTCCCATTACGCCGCCGCCGTTCAAGAACAAGGGCAATTACGTTGTCTCGCTCAGCAAAATAACCAAGTGGCTTGGCGAGCTCGTGGAAGCGGCTGGCGTAAACGTATTCAAGGAATTCGGGGGCGCGGAACTTGTTTACAACAGCGACGGCGTCGTTGGTGTCATCACCGAAGACAAGGGCCTCGACAAGAACGGCAAGCCGAAAGACAACTACACGCCGGGCTACGAGTTGCGCGCGAAGGTGACCGTGCTGGCCGAAGGTACGCGCGGCTCGCTGACGAAGAAGCTGGTGGAGAAAAAGAAGCTCGATAACCTCAATCCGCAGACCTACGGGATCGGCATCAAGGAATTGTGGGACGTGCAACCAGGGCGGATCGAGCCAGGCTACGTGGCGCACACTCTGGGCTGGCCGGTTTCGATGCACATGTACGGCGGCGGATGGATTTACGGCCTTTCAAACAACCGGGTATCGATTGGACTGGTTCTCGCGCTGGAGTATGCGGATCCACAGTTCGACCCTCACGCGGCTTTTCAGACTTGGAAAACACATCCATTTCTCAAGAAACTCCTCGATGGCGGGAAGCTGGTGCGTTATGGCGCGAAGTCGCTGCCCTACGGCGGCTGGTACGCGATGCCGCGCAACTACCTTGATGGCGGGCTGATTATCGGGGATTCGGGAAGTTTTCTCGATTCACAACGGCTGAAGGGCATTCACCTGGCGATGAAGAGCGGGATGCTGGCAGCGGAAACGATTTTCGATGCGCTGAAGGCAGGAGACACCTCGTCGAAAATGCTGAGTGCCTTCCCGAAAAAGATCGAACAGAGCTACATCAAGAAAGAGCTGTGGCAGGTGCGGAATTTTCATCAGTCGTTCCGGCATGGAATGTTTGTCGGATTCTTTCACACCGCGTTTCAGCAGATCACCGGCGGGCGCGGGTTGATCGATCCCATGCGGGCGCACGCGGGGCACGAGGCGTACAAGAAGATCAACGGGAGGCCGGCTCCCGAAAGATTCAAGGGCGATGGCAAGATGACGTTTGACCGGCTGACGGACGTGTATCACTCCGGGACACGGCATGAGGAAGATCAGCCGTGTCATCTCAAGGTCACTGACACGAATATCTGCGCGACGAAGTGCGTCGAGGAGTACGGCAATCCTTGTCAGTATTTTTGTCCCGCAGCGGTGTACGAGATGGCCAAGGAATCGAACGGCGGCATGAAGCTGAAGATCAGTGCCGCAAACTGCGTGCATTGCAAGACCTGTGACATCGCCGACCCTTACCAGATTATCGACTGGGTAGTTCCAGAGGGTGGCGGCGGGCCTAACTACGAGGGGATGTAGCAGACGGTCTGATGCTGCGCTAGTTCGGCAGCAGGCCGTAAATATCCAGCTCGGTTCGCGTGCCAATGTAGACCTTGCCGTTGGCGATAGTAGGAACCGTGAATTTCACGGCGTTTCCTGCTTTATCTGCCGCCTTTTGGGAACTATTCCAAAGCTCGCCATTGAGATTTGTCGCGTCAAACGCATGGAGAACCGCGGGGCCGCTGCCGAAGGAGCCCGGCGGGCCGTACGGGCTGTTGTCGATGACCCATACGATTCCATTGCTCGTTCCGTTGGCAGAGACCGACGGTGTCGGGCCTGAGAAGAAAAATGTATTGGCGCTTTGAGAAGTGGGGATGATCGAAATCTTCCCGGATCCCCCCGCATTAAACGCAAAAGCCTTCAAATGGTCGCCGCTGGTGCCGCCATCCTGTGCACCGCCTATATATAAGTTGCCGTTCCAATACGCCGGCATTCCCCACATGCCGTTGACCGCACCTGAGATTTCCTGCACGACGTTGTCGCTAGTACAACCATTGCAATATTCACCCATCTTGCCGTTGTCGCGATCGACCAGATAGATCGTTCCGTCTTTTCCGACCTGCACCAGCAAGTGCGGATGTGCTCCAGGTGAAGGGTCCGGCAGAAGCAGAACGCCTCCCGCACCCAGGTCGGTGTCATTGGCGTTCAAAGCGGCTTGGTTGAACGGTGTGAAGAAATCGAGCACTGGAAAACTCCCCCCGCTGGGAGGGCCCAGTTTCACGATCGAATCTCCATAACCGTCCGTGCCGGTGA
>QHZC01000380.1:0-1231 GCA_003224515.1 Acidobacteriota bacterium | reverse complement strand
GCATTGTAAGCGATTACCCAGCCGTGATACGGATTGCGGTCTTCATGCGAAGCCCAGGCGATGCACACCTGGCCGTTTATCAACGCGAGCCCGGGACGCTGGTGTTCGTTCTGCGGGTCGAACGCCAATTGTCCGCCTAACGAGCCATCTCCGGTCCCCACAACCGCAACGGAGATAACCACCGGCTTATTGCCATTGAGCTTTTCGTTTCCGCTCGTGAGATCCAGAGCGTGCAGGCGCTGGAAAAACTGTGTCGTCCCGCTGACGGACTTGCTCACAACATAGAGAATGTTTGCGCTTGGATCGACCACCGGCGTACCGGTAATCCCCACTTCCGGATTGATATCACCAAATCCATTGCCGACCAGAGCTGCTGGCCCGGACGAAGGAATGGATGTCTCGTTTGCCGTTCCGCCGTGATTCGAATCCAGCAAATTAGCCTGCCAGAGCGGCGCACAAGGATTCGCATTGCTGTCCGCATCGAACGCATACACGCTATCGTGCTGTGTCGCCACGATGACCACGTTGTGCTTTGCTCCATTGACAGCGAGATTGGCGATCCACAGCGGTTGCGTGTAGATAGCGCCGTCCACGGTGCACGAAAAGAGCTTGCCGAACGTGGCGGTCTTGACGTTGGAAGTTGTCAGCGCAAATTCGTGCGTGTTGGCTCCGTCACGCGAGAGATCGTTGTGATAGGTGGTGACGCCCGTGAGGTCGGTAACGGCGACCTGCGCTCTGGCAGCGCTCGACCCGGTAGCCGGTGACGCCAACGTTGTCGGTCGAAGCGATCCAGGAAAGATTGATCTGCGTGGCCGAAGCAGCGGCCGCCGCCAGGCTGGTTGGTGCGCTCGGTGGAGTGGTATCAGGGGGGGCTGCGGTCATGGCGGTCGAGGTCGCGGAATAACTGCTGAGATTCCCGGCGGCGTCGGTGGCGCGCACGCGATAGGAATAGGAGGTGGAAGCGGTCAGGCCCATGTCGCTGAAAGTGGTGCCAGCCGGCACAGCGATTTGAGCGAAATTCGAGCAGGCCGCGCCCTGGCAACGTTCGACCATGTAGCCGGTGACGCCGACACTATCGGTCGAGGCCGTCCAGGAAAGATTGATCCGCGTGTCCGAAGCCGCGCTGGCTTTCAGGTTTGTTGGTACAGTCGGTGGCGTGGTGTCCGGCGGAGCAGGAGTGCTGGCGCTGGCCATGTTGGAGTAGGTGCTCAAGTTGCCGGCGGCGTCGGTG
>QHZC01000379.1 GCA_003224515.1 Acidobacteriota bacterium | reverse complement strand
TAAGCGCCGAGCCCGCCGCGCGAGTTCTTTCGCGCATGTCCGATCTGCGCTTGGTGCAAATACAAAACGGGGAAGTGCAACTCACGCCTATGGGCAGCCAGCGCGCGCGGGACGTCGTCCGGCGTCACCGCTTGGCCGAGCGCCTGTTCAAGGACACTTTTTCCATCGACGATTCCGAAGCGCACACGCAAGCCTGCAAATTCGAACACATCATCAGCCCAGAGCTGGACCAGCGCATTTGCACATTCCTCGGACATCCCAAGACATGCCCGCACGGGAACCCCATTCCGCCGGGCGAGTGCTGCGACGGCAAGCCCAAAGGCTGATTGCGGACCCAAACCATGCCGGAGCCTCTCGACCCGCGAAAAAAACCGACGAGCGTCAAGATTCACGTTTCGAACGGCACCGGTGTGGATATCACCTGGGCCGACGGCCACACGAGTCACTACGAGTTTGCCTACTTACGCGAGGAATGTCCCTGCGCCACCTGCAACGACGCGCGAGAGAAGAAGGCCTCGCTCGGTGAACTGGCTTCGTCGTTCAAGTCAACTCCCGCGCTGCCCATGTTCAAGCCCAAACCGCGCGCCCAGGCCGCCACGCAAGTAGGCAGCTACGCCATTCAGATCAGTTTCACCGACGGCCACTCTACCGGCATCTACAGCTACGACCATCTCCGCAACATCTGCCCCTGCGCCGAATGCGCCAAAGCCTTCCGGGTTTCAGCAGGCTAGGGCATTTTGGCGTTTTGTCGGGATCCCGGCTAGACTTAGGGCCTCAAAAATGCGAGCATTTTAACCTACGAGTTAGCGAAACCCATACATGAGCAGCACTCCTAATAGCCCTGCTGCCGCAGGCAGCCGCGGCAATGGTATTCCGCGTGTCATCGTCGCCACCACAGCCCTCCTGACATTCATTTCGTTCTGGCGAGCGGCGGCCATTGTGCTGAACGACCTTGCCTCCTCGGCGTACTATGCTGGCGGCGAAGCGGAAGGCTACATCGGCAAGACGGCGCCGTGGTTCATCCTCGCGATCATGTTGTTTTCCTATGCCGTGCGCGCAGTTTACGTGGAAAGCTGCAGCATGTTCGTGCGCGGCGGCGTGTATCGAGCCGTGAAGATGTCCCTCGGGGGGACGCTCGCAAAATTCAGCGTTTCCGCCCTGATGTTTGACTACATCCTGACGGGCCCGATCAGTGGCGTTGCGGCGGGCCAATATCTTGCCGGATTGATCAACGATCTCCTGCAATATTTTCACCTGAGTGGCCCGCTCGCTTCCGGAACAATCAGTTTTATTGCCGCGAGCTTTGCCGTGGCCGTCACCCTTTATTTCTGGTGGCAGAACACCAAGGGAGTAGCCGAGTCCAGCGAAAAAGCTTTGCACATCATGAAGCTGGTCACCGTGATGGTTGTTATGCTCATCGGGTGGTGTATCTACACTGTGGTGGTACGCCATTCCGCGCTGCCTCCGTGGCCGCATCCGCGCAACCTCAGGCTGAGCCCCAGCGCCCTCGGCTGGCTCGCGCACAGCAGCCTTCCTCACATGTTCGGCATCATCGCCATCTTCATCGCCCTCGGCCATTCCGTGCTGGCCATGAGCGGCGAGGAATCGCTTGCGCAGGTCTATCGCGAAATCGAAAGCCCCAAACTCCCCAACCTGAAAAAGGCCGGCGCGGTCATTTTTATCTATAGTTTGGTCTTTACCTCTTTGGTTTCCTTCTTTGCCGTGATGATTATTCCGGACGACGTGCGCCAGCACTTTCTCGAAAACCTGATCGGCGGGCTGGCGATGAATCTCGAAGGTCCATTTTTCGCCCGTCTGATATTTCACGGCTTTGTTGTCGTGGTGGGCATCTTGATCCTGGCGGGAGCGGCGAACACAGCCATCGTGGGGTCGAACGGAGTGCTGAACCGCGTTTCTGAAGACGGCGTACTCAGCGCATGGTTCCGGCAGCCGCACAAGCGGTTCGGCACGAGCTATCGCATCATCAATATCGTCGTGGCGCTGCAGGTCATCACCATCATCATCAGTCGCGGCGACGTCACTTTTCTCGCGAACCTGTACGCTTTCGGAGTGATCTGGAGCTTCGCGATGAACGGCCTCGCGGTGTTCGTTCTCCGCTACACCAGTCCCGGCCAGCGGGAATTTCAGGTTCCCCTGAATTTCACGTTCCGTGGCGTGCAGATTCCCGTGGGACTCGGGTTGATCACCTTGATGCTGTTCTTGATCGCCGTCGTAAACTTGTTCACCAAGCCGATCGCCACGATGGCTGGCGGCGCCTTTTCCGTTCTGCTTTACATTGTGTTCACCATTTCGGAACGCCGTGGCAAACGCGGCGGCGCAGCACACGTCGAGATGGACCAGTTCAATCTCGAGTCGGAATCGGAATTGACTCCGGAGGCTGTGGGTGCGCGCCCCGGCAACATCCTCGTCCCGATAAGCAACCACTACGCGCTTTACCATCTCGGAAACGTGCTGGACCGCATTAAGCCCGGGCGCCGCGATGTTGTCGTGCTCCATGTCCGGCTCTTGCGTCGCTCGGCTTCGGGCGAAAACGAACTCGAGGCCGATCAGCTTTTCGGCAGCATCGAGCAGCAACTCTTCTCTCAAGCGCTTTCCATGGCCGAAAAACGGGGCAAGTCGATCCGCCTCGCCGTCG
>QHZC01000375.1 GCA_003224515.1 Acidobacteriota bacterium | reverse complement strand
CTCCAGCGCTCCTTCCAGGATGGTGTAGACCGGCTTCCAATAGACCCCCGTGCTCTCCATAGCCACATGGGTACAGCCTTCTGAGAGCAACCACTCGCGCAAGCTTAGCAGCTCTTGTGTGGTGGTGCCGAAGGTCCGCATCTGCTTCTGGACTTTTCCGTCTTTCCGAACGATCAACAAGCAGGCCACGACGGTAGCCTGATGCACATCGAGTCCACAACCGCGTTCCACCAAGGCTTGCATGACACCTCCTTAGCGGAGGCGATTGCTGCGCCGCAGGTCTGTTACAGACACTGTCATACGTCTTTCCCGATCTTCTGGGTGCGACAAAAGGTGATACCTTTACCGGCGCGGGTCAGTCTGCTAGGCGGGATCTATGTCCTCACAGAGAAGTCAACCTCCAAGCAATCGCTTTCCAACGATGCTTGTATCACAGACTGACCTGTCTCCTCGACGCTGCTCATTTTCATCCCAGGTGGTGCGCCGAGGCGCATGAGGTCTGCTACGAAAATAGGCGCAAGTCCTTTCCATTCATTGCCACGCTTCTGTGGGACGGCCCTATTTTCATGCTATGTGGCGCCGAGGAGCATGATGGTGGAGGCGGGGGAGTGGGGAAAAATCTGAAGGCGTCCTTCGATGGCATGGCGGCGAAAGACATGTCGCGCGTTCCGTCAGCCAAGGGCCCAGGCGGCGAAAGGGCGCTGATCCGCGGACGCAATGCTATCCTCGACTTTTTCACCATCCTGCCGCAGTCCGCAGCCTTAAAGTCTTGCACAGTCATGTTGCCGCTCTTGGGACAGGCTCTATATAACTATCCTCAGTACCCGAACTATTCCAGCGGCTCGGTGCGCCGAGGCGTTCAAGCTCGAAAAAGGCCCGCTACACGGGTCGCGGTTTGTCTCGCAACGTTTTACAAGCGGGGCACGCTGCGTGTATCGTTGCTTCCGCAATTTTCCATATCTTCACAAGCGGGGTGAATTACATGTCCATGTATCGAACCGCTCTGGTAGCTTTCCTGGTATTCACCACCTTTGCGCAGAGAGCAACGTCTGCCTCCAACCTCCCAGCATCACCACAGGCGGCAGAAGCAAGATCAGCACCGGAGTGGGTGGCGGCTGATACGCCGCGCGTAACGCCGGGCGGAGCCACTTTCACGGTTCCTTCCGGTTGGTCGATCGTGACCGGAAAGAACCTGGTCATCCTGGAGCCGCCCGAGACCGACACGCACATCGCCATTGTCGACTCCCAGGCGGCCGACGCCAGGGCCGCGGTCACTGTCGGCTGGGCGGCCTACAAACCTGAGACCAAGCGACCGCTTAAGCTGGTAACGCCGCGCCCTGCGCGCGAGGGCTGGGATGACCGGCAGGTGTTTGACTACGAGACCTCTCCGAACGAGCGCGCTGTTGTACAGGCTCTTGCGCTGCGTGCCGGCGGCAGGTGGACCGTGGTCATTCTGGACGGAAGCGAACCTACGGTGGAGAAGCGCAGCGCACCGATTGGGCTGATCTTCGAAAGCTTGCGTCCGAAGGGCTACCAGCGCGAGTCGTTTGCCGGCCGTAAGCCGCAACCGCTGGACGTTGCACATATCGCTCAGATCAAAGCGTTTGTTGAAACCTCCATGCAGGAACTTGGTATCCCCGGCGCCTCAATGGCGCTCATTGATGGTGGCAAGGTCGTGTATGAGGGTGGATTTGGCGCACGCGAACTCAGCAAGCCTGAGCGGGTGGACGAAAACACGCTGTTTATGGCGGCGTCCAACACAAAAGGGATGACGACGCTGTTGCTGTCAGAACTGGTCGACGAGAAGAAGTTGAAGTGGGATCAGCCGGTGATCGACGTCTACCCGAACTTCAAGCTGGGCGACGCGGAAACCACGAAAAAGGTTCTCGTCAAGAACTTGATCTGCGCCTGCACCGGGCTGCCGCGACAGGATATGGAATGGCTATTCGAATTCAAGAATGCAACGCCGGAATCGACCCTGGCTCTACTCGGAACCATGCAGCCGACCAGCAAGTTCGGCGAAGTCTTTCAGTACAGCAATCTGATGGCGGCGGCCGCCGGATACATTGGCGGACACGTTGTGTATCCGAATCGCAAACTCGGGGCCGCCTACGACGAAGCGATGCAGCAAAAGATTTTCGATCCGCTGGGGATGAAGTCGACGACGTTCGATTATGCGCGCGCCCTCGCAGGCAACCATGCGAGCCCGCATGCGGACGACGTGGATGGCAAGCCCACCGTGGCCAGCATGGCGATCAATTACTCGATCGTCCCGGCCCGTCCCGCTGGTGGCGTGTGGACCTCGGCCGGTGATCTGATCCGTTACGTGCAACTCGAGCTTGCGCTGGGCAAGCTGCCCAACGGCAAGCAGCTGGTTTCGGCAGAAAATCTGCTGGCGCGCCGCGCCCCCCAGACTGCTCTCGGCGAGGACGCGACCTATGGGATGGGCTTGATAGTAGACCGCAGATATGGCGTTCCGGTTGTGAGTCACGGCGGTAGCATGTCCGGCTTCAAGAGTAACCTCTACTTTCTGCCGGATTCTGGCATTGGCGCGGTGCTGCTCACCAATTCGGACAATGGCGGCATGCTTCTGGCTCCATTCAGGCGTCGCTTGCTGGAGGTCGCCTTCGACGGCAAGCTCGAGGCAGCCGGCGACGTTGCTGCCCAGGCAGCACGCCATAAGGCAGCCCTTGCCAAGGATCGGGAACGGCTCGTAGTGCCTGCTGCACCGGCGCCGGTGGCTGGTTTGGCAAGGCGGTATTCCAGCAAGGAACTCGGTGAGCTTGCCGTGCTGACCCAGGACGGAGTCACTACATTCGATCTCGGCGAGTGGAGAAGCACCGTGGCATCGCGAAAGAATGACGATGGCACGATCTCGTTCATCACGATCGATCCCGGGAATGACGGGTTCGAATTCGTGGTGGGTGAACGCGCCGGCAAGCGGGTGCTGATCGTACGAGATGGCCAGCACGAGTACGTCTTTACGGAGGCTGCCTGACCGCGCCGTGCTCCGAAGTAATTCCAGGAGAGCCGATCGCGCCATTACTTTTTCGGGCTTGCCGACCACTCGGACAGAACCACGGTGATGGCTGGGTATTCGTCAGCATCCCCCGGGGCGCGGGAAGAGTTCGGCGAGGGTGCTGTGCCATCGACTCGCATGTTGACCGGACGTTTCTCATTGAAGTATTCTTGGCTTCCGCTGCCCAGAAGTTTCTTCGGAGCGGGGCAGCTCGAATACTCGCCTCACGAAAGGAGTGTTATGGCCAGAAAAATCGATCCGCTCAATAAAAAGCTCTACGGTTCGGTAACGGCAATGCTAACGGTTACCGACGTGAAAGCGGCAGCCGCCTTTTATCAAAAGGCATTCGGCTTTGCCAAACGGGGGATCATGAATGGCCCAGACGGCAAGGCGATCCATGCCGAGCTGACACTCCGCGGCACGACATTAATGTTGGGGCCGGAAATGCCGCAGATGGGTTCCCGCGGCGCGAAAACAATCGGCGCCTCGCCGACGAGTTTGTATCTGCTG
>QHZC01000377.1 GCA_003224515.1 Acidobacteriota bacterium | reverse complement strand
TCGGGAACAACCTTGATTTCCCTAAGCGTCAAAGATCGGTTGGATGAAGCTAAAGTTTCCTATTTTCTCGTCAAGCCGCGGACTTTGCGGCGGCAAGAATGTAGTCCTCGAAGATCTCACGACGGACGAACCGTTTATCTATCGTGCTGAGCGAAGCGGTTTCTGCCGTTGTGCCCTTTTGCTCTGCGCCGACGGCGATCGAACGAGACCGATGAGTGGCGTCAAGCTGCGCGAAAGCTTCCGGCAGCCGATCCAGTGAACCACACACAAGGGTCACGTAATCGCCATGGTGGAGATTGGTCGCCAGCGCGGCCGCCGGTGGTAGCACTTCGAAATCCTGCGTCAGAATTTTGCGACCACTGCGGCGGCGTTCTCCGTGCTTGATCGTGTGGAAGAGAGACTCCAAACCGTTGTTCGTGCGCGCGACCAAACCAATCCCTCCGCCAGCCCGCCGAGGAATGCGGATGGCGTGTCCCCACAGATGAGGGCCATGACGGTCCAGGTGCGCCAGGATCAGGTCGATGGCTCCCCGTGTGTCTTTGGCTGGCCCGCGTTCGGGACGCTTGCTGCGCAGCGAAGCCTCCAGGTGTTGGAGGGCCGCTTGGATCTGGTCGAGCTTCTTCGCGGTGGGGTTCTTCTCTTCGAGCCGGAGAACGACGCGCAGGCGATGAAATAAATCGGCGCGCTTGGAAAGAGCATCCTGAATTAAAAGCAACGGAGGCTGGTTTCCTTCCAGCGGACGCAACATGCGCTCGAGAGTTTCCAGCGCTTTGCGGATGGGGGTGTCGGCCGGAACTGTGCGTCGGAACGTGCGGACGGCAGCCAAGAGCTGAAGACCACGGCAGAAGAGATCGAGCCAGGGGAGATCGAACGGAAAGCCCAAACCGCTCCCCTCGTCGTGATAGTCCAATACCCACTGCGCCATGCTTCGCACAGCGACGATTCCCCCCACTCCTTTCGGCAGGCCATGCGTGCGGCCGGTTTCTTCCAGCCAGCGATCCAGAGCCTCCCGCCCCAAACCGATCGATTCTCCCAGATGGCGGCCCTGCTGGCGGACGAAAGCCCGCAAGCGCGGCAACAAGCGGATCTGGCGGAAGCCATCGCGCAACTGATGGTGTTCCTCCTGCAGTAAGTCCTCGCCGATATCAGCGAGAAAATGCTGATGACAGGCCAGCACGGGAATCGGTTTCTTCCGGGATTGGACATATTGAGCAGCGGCCTCGGTCATGGCCCGGCCCAGGTCGCGCACGATGGCACAGGGAGCGCCGAACTCGGCGGCGACGCGCTCGATACCGGGCAGAATGAACTCGGCCCTTTCCGTAGGTGCTTTCCAGGCGCTCAAAACCCAGTTCCGCCAGCCTGCCCACGCGGTCACCATCGTGCCCCGGCCATCTTCTCCGGTGGCGTCGATATGCAGCGGCCAGCCCCCGTCTGCTTCCAGAGCCGCGCGCAAGGCAGGAGCGCGCTTTTTGTGCAAGGCCTGGAGATAGACGAGAAAGCGGCGACCCAAAGCACTAATTTCTCCCGTGGAAAGGACGATCCCGTACCGTTTTCCGAGATCCGTGCGAATCTCCTCGCGTTGCCGGTAGTGAAGGAAGCGCTGACAGCCGACATACACCAGCACGTCATATCCCACCGTGCAATGGGGCACGAGCAACTGAGCCAGAGAGGAAGAGCGTGCGGTGACCAGATGGTTCTGCTTCTGACAGTGGGAAGCGCAGACAAATATGGTTACCTGGGCCTGGAAGGAGCCGTGAGTCAGGGTCCTCACCGTACGCCGGATCGTCTTCTGGACATTCATACCGCCGTCGCAAACGGCGCAGGCCTTGGGCGGTTCGCGCACGATCAGGGGAACGCCAGCCCAAGCTTGCACTTGCTCGCGATAGTGCTGGTCGAGAGAAGCGCGGGCCGCTCTCAGCGCCTCCAGTGCCCGGAGCGGGAGCGTGGAGTTTTTTTTAGCTCGTAGTGGGCCCAGATGGCTTCGATCTGTTCGGGTGTCACCACTTGTCCCAAGGTGCGCAATCTCCGGGAAACGACGCGGGCCTCGTCTTGGGGATGGTGAAGGAGATCGACGAGAACATCGATGACGCGGGCCGGATTCAGTTCCTGGCGAGCCGGTGGCGGGGCGAGTTGCTGCCGCTGGGTCCACTGCTTGGAGGCTTGTTTCTGTTTGGCGCTGAGGTAGACATAGGCGTCTTGGAAGGATTTCCGTCGCAGTTCGTGGGCGTGCACCAGGAAACGCAGGGTGTCGTATACGCGCAGATGCAACAGGTCCTGGAGTTCCTCATGAGTTTGGCCAGCGGGTGAGGTTTCCACCAAATGGATCACCGTGGCGCGCAACGTCCCGTGCAAGGAGAAGCCGATCTGGCGATAGTGCCAGAGGCCTCGTGGATCGAATTGGGGGATGCGAGCGAGGGTGTAGTAACGGCCCGCGTGGCTGTAGCTGGTGCGATAGCCCACGGTGCGGAGGCGTCGGAAGATGGTGGTGCGCGACGGAGTGTGCAAGG
>QHZC01000376.1 GCA_003224515.1 Acidobacteriota bacterium | reverse complement strand
ACGGCTGGGGATGCTCCGAAGGGCGAACGCCGCGGTGTAATTTACACGATTGGGCCGTCGCCTGTGCGGGATGGAGAAATCTGGGCGGGCACGGACGATGGCGTGATTCAACTGACGCAAGATGAAGGGAAAACGTGGGAGAACGTTACGCCGCCGGATTTGACGCCGTGGAGCAAGGTGACGCACATCGAAGCGTCGCATTTCGATGCGGGGACGGCGTACGCGGCGGTGGACCGGCACCGGCTGGACTCGAATGGGATTCCCGAAGGGAGCTTTCTGAACTGCGTGCGGGAAGATCCTGCTCGAAAAGGTTTGCTCTACGCTTGCTCGGAGAAGGGCGTCTACGCTTCTTTCAATGACGGCGACGATTGGCAGCCCCTGCAATTTAATCTGCCGGTGACGTCGGTGCGCGATCTGGTGGTGCATGAAAACGATTTGGTGGTTGCTACGTTTGGCCGGTCGTTTTGGATACTGGACGATGTGACGCCGCTGCGGCAGATGGATTCGCATGTCGCCGCGGCCGATGCGTGGCTTTTTCGTCCGCAAACCGCCGTTCGCATGCGGCCGGGTTCAGACCAAGGCACGCCGGTGCCGATGGATGAGCCACTGGCTGCGAATCCGCCGGAGGGCGCAGCGCTGGATTATTTCTTAAAAGACAAGCCTTCAGCTCCGATTCAATTGGAAATTTTCGACTCAGAAGGAAAGCTGGTACGGCGATTCGCGAGCGATGACGTCTTGCCGAAGACAAATCCCAACGACGTGCCGATTCAAATGGAGTGGGTGCGCGACCCGAAACCTCTTTTGGCCGAGGCGGGAATGCACCGATTCGTATGGGACTTTTGTTACGCGCTGCCGAAGGGCGTTCGCAGATCTTTCTGGGGACCGGCCGGACCTTTGGCAGCGCCGGGCAACTACACCGTAAAACTCACGACGAACGGCAAGAGCAGCACGCAACCGCTGACCATCAAGCTGGATCCGCGTGTGAAAGCTCCGCAGGACGCCCTGGTGCGGCAGTTTGGATTGGCCTCGAAGCTCGCGGCACGGTTGGGCGAAGTCTCGTTGGCGTTGCAACAGGTCAGTGACCTGCGAAAGCAAATCGACGCACGCCGGAAGGAGGCGGGCGGTAACACCGAGCTTCTGACACCCTTACAGGAACTGGAAAAGAGAGTTGAATCGGCGGTGGAGCCCGATAGTGATGCCGATTTCATGTTATTTGGACTCGCCGCTCCGGCCAAGGAGCATGAGCCTCTTCCCAAAGTCGTATCTGCGCTCACCGGACTCTTGATCATTGTGGACAGCTCCGATATGGGGCCCGCTGCTGATGCTGTGGCCGCAAGCGTGAGATGGGAGGAAGCTGCGCAGGAGACGCTGGCGCGCTGGGCCTCGTTCCAAAAAGATGATCTGGCGGCTGTCAATGCTTTGCTGAAAAAAGCCAAACTGAAGCCGCTGGTTATTTCTCCGATGATCCCCGGAGATGGGCCGACGGCTCACTAGCTTTTCTAAGGAGACGATTTGAGATCGAAGAAGCGGCTTTGGGGCCGTCCTTTCTAGTTGCGTTTGCACGTTTCGAGCGGCGCGAATTGAAGGACGGATTTGGTATGCTGCTCTAAGTGAGAAACTTCCTCCGAATCAGGTCTCTCTTTCTGATTGGGCTGCCGTCCGTGGCTCTTCTGGCTGCGGTGATGGTCTCTCCATCTCAGAGTTCTTTGCAGACACAGCAACCAGCTGCCGGCGCGCCGCCCCCAGCAACTCCATCCACGTCCTTTTCGCAGAGAGGAGTGGCGGGAGCGGTGGCTTCTCCCTTTGGCGCGCAAGCTCCGCAAGGCGGGCTCAATATCGTGGTGATGGATCCGGCCCATGGTGGAACGGACCCGGGCGCGCGAGGCACGGGCGGCATCCGCGAGAGTGAGATCGTGCTGGATTTTGCGATTCAGGTTCGCCGCGCGCTGGAGCTGCAAGGCTTTCAAGTAGTGCAGACGCGGCAGGGGAATGAGAATCCTTCGTTTGACGATCGTTCCGCAACCGCCAATGCGCAACGCGGAGCGGTGTTCGTATCCTTGCACATCTCTTCGACAGGACTGCCGGGCACGGTGCGTGTCTACGTGAACTCGGATTTGCCACCGCTTGCGGATTCAAACGGCTTGATTCCCTGGGACCGCGCACAGGCGCCGTTTCTTGGACTGAGCCGGACGTTTGGCGATCTTGTGCAAGGATTACTGGTGCAGCGATTCAAAGGCTCACCAGAAACCGCACAAACCGCTAGCGTGCGGCAGCTTCGGACTACGGCTGCACCGGCAATTGCCGTGGAAATCTCCAGTGTAACGGTCGAGGACCGCGCCGACTTGGACCGCATGGCCCCGGGTGTGGCGGATGCCATCGCGCGCGGGGCGGCGGCGTTCAAGCCCGCCTACGTCGTTCCAAACTCGCCGGGAGCGCTGCCGTGACGCCACGCTGGAAATTTTGGCTGATCGGCGGATTGGTTACCGCTGTACTTGCAGCAGCGATCTATTTCCCAATTCTGCGCAGGCGGGTGAAGCGCGCCGCGCGGCTCCAGCAGCAAAGTGAAGAACAGGCTCGCCGCGAATTGACGCAACCGATCGTGGTCAATCCGGGCGATCCCCGAGTGAAGACTAAACTCTTCTGGGCTTCGGATACGATCGATTCCACGCTGGTGCCGGTAACGGTCGAGCTGCCGCTTTCGAATGACCCGGTGCTGCGATCGAAACAGGTTTTGAACACGCTGCTCGCGGGCCCCGTGGATGCAGAGTTGCGGACACTGCCGCCGGACGCCTTGCTGCTTGCGTTTTATCTCTTGCCGGACGGAACGGCGATCGCGGATTTCTCCGAGGCGCTGGCGACTTCCATTCCCTCGGGGATCGTAAGTGAGCAGTTGGCGATGAATTCCATCACCCGGACTCTGGAAGCCAATGTGCCGCAGGTCCGGCGGCTGAAAATCCTGATTCATGGGCAGGAAGTGGAAACGCTCGCGGGGCATTTGGATCTGACGGGGACATTTGTAGTCAACACCGGATCGCCTCAATCGCCGGCTGCCGATAAGACGCCCGCTCCGGCTCCCGGACCGTTGACACCAGAAAAAGCGCCCGGCAAACTGGCACAACCTGAGCGCAAACCGTAGAATTCTTGAGCACGGAAATGATGACCGCAGGA
>QHZC01000053.1 GCA_003224515.1 Acidobacteriota bacterium | reverse complement strand
CGGCTTCGCCGAGTAGCGTGACGATGAACCAGGGAGGCAATGGGCAGAGCACGATCACGGTCACTCCGCAAAACGGTTTCAGCGGCAACGTGACCATGTCCACCTCCACTCTGCCCAGCGGTGTGACAGCGGCATTCAGCCCCAATCCGACGAGCCCGACGACCAACAGGAGCACTTTGACGCTGACGGCCAGCAGCACGGCGACCACCGGCACGGTTACGGTGACCATCACAGGAACCTCCGGCAGCCTGACGAACACGACCACGCTGACGTTGACCGTCAACCCGCAGTTCTTCACCCTGTCGGTCAGCACGACGATGGGCCTCTTGGCCTCCGGCACCGTCACCTCGAGTCCGGCAGGTATCAACTGCGGGTCCAACGGGTCCGACTGCTCAACTTCCTACGTGAGTGGCACTACCGTGATCTTGACGGCACACCCAGGCCTTCTCGTAGGTGTTCAGTGGACCTCCGGATGCGACAGCGTCTCAGGCAACACTTGCACTGTGAACATGAATTCAGCGAGGTCAGTGACTGTCGACTTCATGCTCCTGGGGATTCTGTAACCGGTGCCTGCTTTGGCTTACGGCCGCCAGCGTGACTCAGGGTGACCAGTTACAGGAGGCGGATCTACCGTAACGCCATTCCACCAGCACACTGAAAAGCGCCAAACGAAGTTAGATCCCATGAACTCTGATTTTCTCGATTACTACCGGTGTCCGGCAAACTTTGTGAGTTTCGCTCTCACCGGGAGGTTGTCTGAGGACAGCGGTTATTTCCGGTTTGGTCCCGACGTACTTTGCTATGGGCGGAGCGCATCCGGTTTCCGCGCCCAGCGCCCCACTGAGATGCTCTATGACGGGCTGACGGACGTCGCGCCAGACGGATCAACGCTCCGGCTCCCGTTCAGTCCGTCAGAGACTGTCGCTAACCTGCGCTATGAGCGCTACGCTTCATCGTCTAATGGCGGCGGGAAACGACTTGGTGCCGGATCGGCTCTCCGGAAAGCTTATTACACGGTGCGGCCAATTCTGTCCGTATCGATACGGAAACATCTTCAGAGAAGACGCCTAAGGGATTGGAAGAGAATTCCCTTTCCTAGATGGCCTGCGGATCCAAATGTCGAGCTCATCTTTGAAAGGCTCATGGTTCTCCTGCTTAAGGTTCACCGTGGCGACAGCGTCCCATTCATCTGGTTTTGGCCGAATGGTTCCTCGAGCTGCGCCGTCATGACCCACGATGTGGAAGCCTTACCTGGCAGAGACTTCTGCCCGCACCTGATGGATCTGGACGGCACCTACGAGATCAAGTCCTCTTTTCAAATCGTACCCGAGGGGCGATACACCGTGCCGGAATCTTTTCTCGACGGACTTCGTCGCCGCGGGTTTGAAATCAATGTGCACGATTTGAACCATGACGGCCATCTATTCAGTGATCGCGAACTGTTCTTCCGCCGCGTCGACCGAATCAATAGATACGGCCGAAATTATGGAGCCGCCGGCTTCCGTTCCGCCGTTCTCTACCGAAACCCGGACTGGTATGAAGCTCTGGACTTTGCCTATGACATGTCGGTGCCAAGTGTCGGTCATCTCGACCCGCAACGAGGCGGCTGTTGCTCTGTCATGCCCTTTTTCATTGGTAAAATTCTGGAACTTCCTGTCACCACAACGCAGGACTACTCTCTTTTCCACATCCTCAATCAGTATTCCATTGACCTGTGGAAACGCCAGATCGATCTGATCACCGAGAAACATGGTTTGGTCAGCTTCATCGTTCACCCCGACTATCTCCTGGAGTCTCGGGCCCGCGATACTTATGAAGCGCTGCTCGCCTATCTTGCCGAGCTACGTTCCGAGCGAAAAATCTGGATCGCTCTCCCGGGAGAAGTCGATCGGTGGTGGCGCGAAAGGAGCCAGATGAGACTGATTCGTCGCGGAAATGGATGGGAGATCGAGGGCCCCGGCAAAGAACGAGCCCGGATCGCCTACGCGAGTCTTGTAGGGGATTCTGTTGTCTACCGTCTAGAAGCACCGTCTCTGGTCGCCGCCCCGTAACGCGAGTTTCCACGCAGCGGCCGCCGTGCGATGACTGGATGCCAACCGTCATGTCCGGACAAACCATCTACCTTGATGGCGAATACCTTGCCAAGAATCTGGAGTGGCATATTGAAGAGTCCCCTTGGAAGGCAAAACAGATACTCCATGCTTCAATCACGTAACCCCGAAGACCATCTGCGACGTGGGCTGTGGCGCTGGAGAAGTACTGAAACAACTCCAGGAAAGTCTAGACGGCGAATGCCTCTCCTGGGGATACGAGATTTCTCCACAGGCCTTCGAAATGTGCCGATCGAGGGGCAACGAACGACTTGAATTCATGCTGGCTGACATATGCCAGGAAAAGAATATTCATTTCGATCTAATTCTGGTCCTTGATGTCATTGAACACTTGGAAGACTATTTCACCTTTTGAGAGATTTACGGACGAAAGCGACTTATAAGATTTTTCATATCCCCCTCCACCTTTGTGCGCAAACGGTCTCACGCCAAAACGGAATTCTGAAGAGACGGGACCTTTACACCCATATTCACTATTTTACGAAAGAAATCGGGCTGAGAACCTTGGAGGATACTGCTTATAAGGTACGTCACTACTTCTATACGGCGAGAATGATTGATCTTCCGATTGACGGGCTGCAAAGGATCCTGAAGATTTCCAGGCGAATCGGTTTTGCGCTGCATGCGGACCTGACAGTTAGGCTTCTCGGAGGGTTTAGTCTACTTGTCCTGGCGACGTGACTAAAATCTGCTGCAATGACAACTAACAGTTTCCTGACCGGCGAGTATCTCCAAAAGGTTCCCCTGTGGCATACCGAGGATTCCCCGTGGAAGGCCAAAGGCATTTTACGCATGTTGCGACAAAATCGCCTTACTCCAGAAATCATCGGCGAGATCGGCTGCGGCACTGGAGAAGTGTTGAGGCAATTACAGCTCCAAATGGACCAGGAATGCCGCTTCTTCGGCTACGACATTGCGCCCCAGGCGATCGAGCTCAGCCGGAGCCGCGAAAATGAGCGCCTTCACTGCCAACTGGCGGACATTCGCAAGGAAAGCGGCGCACACTTCGATTTGCTTCTGGTGTTAGACGTCTTGGAACACCAGGAGAACTATTTCAGCTTTCTGCGAGACGTCAAGCCACTTGCTCCTTATAAGCTCTTTCACACTGTCTTGGAACTCTCAGCCCGCGCCGTTTTGCGAAGAAACGGTCTGCTTGAGGGCCGAATAACGTGCGACGATCTTCACTGCTTTGCCAAAGACACGGTGCTGCAGGCCATGGCCTATGAGGGGTACGAAATTCTCGATTGGTTCTATGTGCCGCGAGCCATCTACCGCGCTTCAGGAATAGTTAGCAAAATCCGGCAGGTACCCAGAATCTTTTGTTTCGCACTGAACCAGGATTTTGCAGTACGCCTTCTAGGGGGATTCAGCCTTTTTGTACTGACCAAATGAAGAACAGCTCCCAGCAGCCCGTCGCAGAGCCCCCGCAACCGTTCATGTGCAGGCGATCGGCTTGCAGCGCCCTGGAGATGGTCGCTCACCGAGCTGGGGTGTCAGCCGCGACACAGCTGCCCTTGCAGCTGCTTGGCCGGAAAGTGGGTTCAGTCGCCTGATCCAAGGGCGCATTTCGATGTTCTCAGCACGGGAAGCTCGATGGAGGTTACAAATTCCATGGAGAAATGTGACGTCGCAATAGTCGGTGCCGGCCCGTACGGCCTTTCCGCAGCGGCTCATCTTCGGCGGCTCAAGGGCTTGGATATCAGGCTCCTTGGCGAACCGATGTCATTCTGGGAACGCCACATGCCCAAGGAAATGCTTCTGCGCTCTCCATGGGTGGCGTCGCACATCGCCGACCCCTCGGAGCAACTCACCCTGGACACTTATAGGAGAGTGAACGGAAATCGACAGTTGGCCTATCCGGTACCCGTGAAGGATTTCATTAATTACGGACACTGGTTTCATCGGCAACTAGCGGTGCCCACAGATCCGCGGAAGGTGACACGAATTGATCTGGCTTCGGGAGGGTACAGGCTCAGCCTCGAAGGCGGCGAAGAGCTCGAGGCAGGACGAGTTGTCGTGGCCGGCGGCATCCAGCCGTTCGCCCATCGCCCCAAGATTTTCGCAGATCTTCCAACTTCATTAGTCACTCACACGTCTGAGCAAGTCGACTATGCAAACCTCAGGGAGAAAGAGACGCTCGTCATTGGAGCGGGGCAAAGCGCCCTTGAGGCGGCGGCCTTCTTGCATAAGGCGGGCGCTTATGTGGAGGTCCTAGTTCGCAACTCCACGGTACACTGGCTCGGCCATAGGGCATGGATGCACAAGAAGCCGATCAGCTGGTTCTTCTATGGTCGCGCCGATGTAGGTCCAGCAGGCGTTAGCTTGGCGGTCCAGAGGCCTAATTTGTTTCGTCGATTGCCGCGTAGGATTCAAGAGTGGTGGGGCATCCGCGCCATTCGGCCTGCAGTCTCTCATCGGTTAGCGCCATACGCAGGGTACTTGCCCACGCATACAGGACGGTTTCCGGTTCAGGCGGACGTTGACGGGGATCGCCTCCGCGTCCGGCTGAATGACGGAACGGAGCGCTGCGTGGATCACGTTGTTCTCGGGACCGGGTATCGCGTGAACATAGCTCTTTACCCTTTTCTCTCTTCCGAAGTCCTTCAGCGAGTGGAACGAATCAATGGTTTTCCGCGCCTTGACGCGGGTTTCGAGTCCTCCCTGCCAGGATTGCATTTCCTTGGAGCGCCGGCTGCCTGGAGCTTTGGCCCGCTGATGAGATTTGTGGCCGGCACCGAGTTCGCCTCGCCCACGCTGGCTCGTGGAATCCTCCGCAAGGCCCGAGGGCGCCGATTTTATGCCGTATGCAGCCTCGTCCAAAGCCGGGGAAATCTTCGTGAGGGGCCATCAAATCCACTGGCCTAGGACCTAGGTGCTGGGCGTTCTATCTGAGAAGAGCCAGGATGGGCACCTTGAGAAACCACATCAAGAAAAATAACGATTGGGGCGCAGAACGGCCCGGCGCGGTCATAATCGGAGGCGATTATCAGGGGCTTGGGATTGTCCGCAGCCTGGGCCGTTACGGCGTGCCAATTTTTCTGGTAGACGATGAGAGTTCCATCGCCAAGTATTCTCGCTACACCCGATTTTCGTATCGGGTTCCCTCACTCCGAGACCCGGACACCACGGCCCAGATTCTCATGAAGCTGGGGCGAGAGCGCGGCCTTAACGGTTGGGTTTTGTACCCAACACGGGATGAGACCGTCGCGGCCCTGTCGACGCATCGCTCCGAGCTATCCCAACTCTTCCGTGTACCCACGCCTGCATGGGAATCGGTAAAGTGGCTTTGGGACAAGCGCAATACCTACCGCTTGGCTCAGAGCCTGGGAATCCCCACGCCGCATAATTGGTATCCGCGTGATATGCAGGACCTCGAAGCAATTGACGGTCATTTCCCCGTAGTACTTAAGCCTGCGATCAAAGAACACTTCATCTATGGAACGAAAGACAAGGCGTGGAGAGCAGACAACCCGGTTCAACTGCGGCAGCTCTTTGAGCGGGCCTTACGATACGTTCCGGCAGATGAAATTATGATCCAGGACCTGATTCCCGGTGACGGAAGGTGCCAGTATGCGTACTGCTCATTCTTCAAGCAGGGGGACTCGATCGCCAGTCTCGTCGCGTGCAGGCGGCGCCAGCATCCGCTTGAGTTCGGTCGGGCGAGCACCTATGTAGAAACGGTTGACGCGCCGCTCCTCGAAGAGTATTCGCTGCACTTCTTGCGAGCGATAGACTTCTATGGCCTCGTCGAGTTGGAATACAAACGCGACCCGCGAGACGCGCAGTATCGACTGCTTGATGTAAACGGGCGTACCTGGGGTTACCATACGATTGGACGTCAGGCCGGCGTCGATTTCCCATACTTGCTGTTTTCCGATCAAGTGAATGAACCGGTCGTGCCTTGCCGCGGCAAGGTTGGTGTTCGGTGGATCCGTCTGCTCACGGACCTACCTGTCGGAGTGGTGGGAATCCTAACTGGTCAAATCAAATGCCGCGAGTATCTCCGCACACTTCGCGATTACCATGAAGAGGCAGTCTTCAGCCGGGAAGACCCTCTCCCGGGTTTCATGGAACTCGCCCTAGTACCGTACCTGTCCATCAAACGGGGCTTTTAGGCATGGGTCATTACGGCCTCTTGGGTGCGCTTCTCGCGTTGCTGACCGTGTTGCCGCTTGCATGGAAGTGGCAGCTCGGGATGTTGCGCGTCGGATTGACAATCCTTCTGTTGTGTTTGCTAGCAGCAGTCGTGGTCAGTACCCCCGCGCTTTCATGGGCCATGACGGACGTCGAGAAGGCCGGGCTTGAGTGGCTGCTGGTCATTATCGCGGCATTCGGCTTGCTGGCTTATCGTTTCTATCGCGACCCAGAGCGGACACCACCGGCTCGAAGTGGTGTCATTGTCAGTCCCGCCGACGGCAGGGTGATTTACGTGCGCCGGTCCGAGAACGGTGTTTTGCCGTTTTCGACTAAGAATGGCCATCACTACAAGCTATCCGAGCTGACCAAAACGTCGCTCCGCAGCCAAGAGGCGGTTGTCGTGGGGATCAGCATGAGTTTTCTCGACGTTCATGTGAACCGCACGCCGTGCTCCGGGCGGGTCTCTTTCCGAAAGCACTTTCATGGGCTTTTTGGCTCGCTCCGCCGCCCGGAAATGATTTTTGAAAATGAAAGAGCAACGACAGTGATCGAGAACGATGGCTATCAGGTTGCGGTAGTACAGATTGCATCGAGGCTCGTCCGCCAGATTGCCGTGTTCCTACGTGAAGGTCAAGATGTGGCGTTAGGCCAGAGAATGGGAGTGATCCGTTTGGGTTCCCAAGTGGACGTAGTGCTACCCATGAGGGAGAACCTTATAATTGCAGTGCGTCCGGGGGACCACGTCCGGGCCGGTGAATCGATCATCGCCATGCTTAATTCAGGGCTGAACGACTCCAAGAATTGCAGCCAACAGCAAATTTGAAGCGGCGCCGGGCTGGCGCCGCGTTCGCAAGTTCCAGAACGCTACGTTTCGTATGACCAACAACCCCGGAGCACTTGTAATCGGCGGGAATTATCGCGGCTTGTCCATTTCCAGGAGCTTGGGGCGCAACGGCATCGCAGTCTGGGTCACGACTACGCCCGATCAAAGGCTCGCGAGTCTCTCGCGTTATACACTTCGCAGCTTGCCCTGGATTGATGGGAGCAGCGAAGAACAAGTCGCATATCTGCTAAGCTTGGCGGAAAGGTATCGCCTCGATGGTTGGGTATTGTTCCCAACAGATGACGAATCAGCCGCACTGATTGCGAGATTCCAGCAGCCGCTTTCCCGCTGTTTTCGGGGTACTTCGCCGGAGTGGGATGTTTTGCGGTGGGCCTATGACAAGCGCTTGACATATCGTCTGGCCGCAATGGAGTCGATCGACTACCCGTGGACGTTTTTTCCCCGTTGCGAAGGTGATCTCCAAACTGCCCCATGTCCTTTCCCGGTAATTTTGAAGCCCGCTATCAAAGCCAGCGCCAACCGGTTCACGGTCGACAAGGCCTGGCCTGCTGAAAATCGGGATCTCCTCCTTGCCCGCTATCGGGAGGCCCTGGAGCTTGTCTCGCCCGACCTGATTCTGGTGCAGGAGATGATTCCAGGTGGGGGAGATGCGCAGTTCTCTTTCACCGCACTATGTTCGAAAGGGGAGGTAGTCGCAAGTGTCAGCGCCCGTCGTACGCGGCAGTACCCGATCCATTTCGGCCACTCCAGCAGCTTCGTGGAAACGCTTCGGGAACCTGAAATCGAGGGGCCGGCGCGGCGCCTGCTGGCTGCCATGGGCTATACAGGCGTCGCGGAAATCGAGTTCAAGTATGATCGCCGCGACCACCGCTACAAACTACTGGACATCAACCCACGAATATGGACGTGGTCACCGTTATGCGGTCGTGCAGGCGTGGATTATCCGTACTTGCTGTGGCGCCAGATCGTTGGAAAGTCGGTTTCAGAGATCACCGGCCGTGCCGGAGTTCGGTGGGTAAGAATGAGTACAGATGTGGCGGCCGCATGGCAGGAGATCCTGCGAGGCCGATTGAACGCTCGTGACTATTTGCGCTCCTTGCAGAGCCCACTCGAGTTTGCACTGTTTGCGGCGGATGACCCCCTACCGGCTCTACTCGAGTTGCCGCTCATGCTCGTTGTCTCGGCGCGAAAGCTCTGGGCCGCCTGTCGAGACTTAGGACAACCTGGAACTACGGAATCGAATCACGCCCGGAGTTGCACATCCGGCGAGATTGACAAGTCTTTCGTGGAAACGGAATTTGGGTCGGACCGAAGGGCGGCCTCGGCAAAGAGCCACAGGGACGGAAACGGTTCGGACCACGCGGTCAGAGCCTCAGACATTTTAGACGATCAGGTCCAGCATATTGCGGTTTAATGCGTGAAGCGAATTACACTTGGAGCGGCATGCAAGTTGATTACGTTTAAGCCTTACACAGAAGAGCTAATCGCTTCGGTTAAAGCTTTTAACACTCGATTGGACGCTGGCAGTGCGCCCCCGGAGTTTCGGTTCCCCGAGTGTCATATTCCCGAGAGCCTGCCCAAGGTTGATGGTAGACGGCTCTTTGAAGAGTACTTCCTGTTGTTAGAAGACGGCGCGGTTCGAGGAGGTTACAGGCTCAAACATCAAGATTTTTCCTTCCACGGCGAGGTTCGCTCGATCGCTCTTTTTCATTGGCAAATTTCCGAGGGACTCGTTGACAGGAAGTACGCCTGGGTTTTCCTTCACATGTTGAACAGCGCCCTGAAAGCTCAGCCGCTGCTATATGGCTTGGCCATGGGTCCCCAGATTCAGCGAGCCTTGACATCCCTGGGCTGGAGCATGGGTACGGTGGCATTCCACTTTAAGGTGAATAGCCCAGACCGATTCCTGAGGCAAATCCGCGCTATGCGAAAGACTCCGGCGCAAAGGCTACTGATGGACATTGCTGCCCGGACGGGAACTGGCGGCCTCCTTCTAAGGATCTTGCAGAGTGCGCGAGCCAAACGAGGCGAATCCGAAGAACGGACCGAAGTTGTCCAGGGCTTTTCCGGCTGGGCTGACGATCTGTGGCACAAGTGCGAAGGGCAGTACGCGATGATCGCCGTCCGGGATAGCGAAACATTAAATATTCTGTATCCCGGAACCAGTAAAAGATTCGTCCGTTGCAAAATCACCCGCGGGGGCGCGGTTCTGGGCTGGGCGGTGCTTTTGGATACGCCGATGCATGACAACAAGTACTTTGGCAATCTGCGAGTGGGATCGATCGTGGACTGCTTGGCCTTACCGGAGAACGCCGATGCCGTCGTCCGGGCAGCCACTAGGGTGTTGGAAGAAAGGGGGGTGGACTTGATAGTGTCGAATCAATCTCACTCCTCCTGGTCTGCTGCTTTCAGATCCGCGGGATTTCTCGCGGGCCCCTCGAATTTTCTTTTTGCGACATCGAAAGAACTCAGCAAACCTCTTCATCCGTTCCAGATCAAGATGGCACAAGCACATTTGACCCGAGGGGACGGCGATGGTCCCATTCATCTTTAGGGAGGAAACCGTGAACGACGATGGATCGGAGAAGCAGCTTGAATTGTTTGCGACTTGTCCTCAGTCCAGTGACGCTGACAGGGAGTCTTACATCAGGGATGTAGCCGCTGTGGCACGTTGGAGTGAGGACTACGGCTGCAAAGGAATCCTCGTCTATACGGACAACTCGCTTGTCGATGCCTGGCTCGTGTCTCAGATCATAGTTGAGAACACAAAAACTTTGTGTCCGCTCATTGCCGTGCAACCCGTGTATATGCATCCGTATTCGGTTGCCAAACTCGTGGCTTCGTTCGGTTTCCTGTACGGTCGGCGGGTTTACCTAAACATGGTTGCTGGTGGCTTCAAAAATGACCTTGTTGCCTTGAACGACGTGACTCCCCACGACAAGAGATATGCTCGGCTCATCGAGTACACGATGATCATCAAGCAGCTGCTGGCTAGCCCGGCGCCAGTAACCTATGAGGGCGAGTTCTACAAAATAGACAAATTGAAAATGACGCCAGCGCTGCCGCCGGTACTTTTCCCAGGCTTGTTCGTCTCGGGATCTTCTGAGGCCGGGCTCGACGCTGCCAAAGTTCTTGGGGCGACAGCGGTGAAGGACCCGAAGCCAGCCAAAGAATGTGATGCTGAGACTGCTCGCGAAGGCGTCCACCCCGGCATCCGAGTGGGAATCATCGCGCGGGAAGACGAGGACGAAGCCTGGGAGATCGCTGAACAGCGGTTCCCCGAAGACCGAAAAGGCCAACTCGTTCACCAACTCGTGATGAAGGTTTCTGACTCCTTTTGGCACAAGCAACTGTCAGAAACCAGCGAACAAACGAAGGCAGACCGGAGTCCCTATTGGTTGAGACCGTTTGAGAATTACAAAACGTTCTGTCCCTATTTGGTCGGGAATTACGACCAAGTGGCGGGAGAGTTAGCGACGTATATCGCTCTCGGATACACGACCTTCATTCTCGATGTACCGCCCAGCCAACAGGAATTGAACCATACCAAGGTTGTGTTTGATCGAGCCTCCCAAACGGTCAATGTGTAAACCGAGGAAGCATCCGACGCGTGGGCGCTGCGAAAAATCGCCTCCGTAATCAATGAGGAAGACCGGGATGGTCCCTAACGAAAGGATTTTACAACTAACCGACCGACCCGCAGCAGGGGACGAGTCGATGAAAGGAAGCACCTTGTTCAGGAGTCTCATCGACGGATTTGCCGAATCGGCTAAGTATTTTCCTCTACGACCGGCGCTTGTAGTGGACGGCCAATCTTTCAGCTATCTCACCTTGCAACGCATGGCCGGCAGGATTGGGTCGGCGATCCTACAGTATGAGCATGAGCCCTTTCCCCTTGTGGCAGTTCTGGCTCATCGGAGTGCAACGGCCTATGCGAGTATCTTGGGCATACTAGCCGCAGGAAGAGGCTACGTCCCTCTGAATCTCAAGTTTCCGATCGAGCGCACACGAAGCATGCTGTCCCTGTCCGGTTGTACGGTGCTTGTTGCAGGAAAAGAGAGTATGGAGCAGTTGCCAAAGCTCTTGGCCACAGTGAACCGGCCTTTAACCGTAATCCTGCCAGACACTTCTGAGGCGAATGCTTTACCCGCAGATTTTCCTAGGCACAGATTTATGGCCTCAACTGACATATCCACTGGCTACGATTTTTCTTTCCAGCCAGAGGTCGACCCAGCTGCAATTGCTTATCTGCTCTTCACTTCGGGGAGTACTGGTCAGCCTAAGGGCGTTCCGATCAGTCAAGCGAACGTGTTGTCCTACGTCCAGTACGTGTGCGATAGGTACGATGTGAACGAAGGAGACTCTTTTTCCCAAGAGTTTGACCTAACGTTTGACCTGAGTGTTCATGACATGTTTGTTTGCTGGGAGCGGGGCGCGTGCCTATATTGCGTGCCGGACAGGTCGGTGATGGCCCCAACCAAGTTCATCCGAGAACATCAGTTAACCATGTGGTTCTCGGTCCCCTCGGTGATCGGTCTCCTAGCAAAGATGAGGCTGCTATCGCCGGATTGTTTTCCTTCTTTACGATGCAGCCTTTTCTGCGGGGAGCCGTTTTCCGCTACCTATGCTCGGCTTTGGCAGCAAGCAGCTCCGAACTCCATAGTAGAAAATCTGTACGGACCTACCGAGACAACCATCGCCATTTCTCATTATCGCTGGGATAAAGTCAGGTCGCCGGCGGAATGTTTGAACGGAATTGTGCCCCTTGGCTGGATTTTCGAACGGCAACGGTGGAGCATCGTAGATGCCGAGCGAAACATCGTCTCGGCTGGCGGCCAGGGAGAACTTTGTCTGGCCGGATCGCAAGTAACCAGCGGCTATTGGGATAACCCCCAGAGAACGCAAGAGCAGTTCGTCCGGCTACCTTCTAAAGGAGAGACGGTTTGGTACCGGACCGGGGATCTGGTCAAAGAAGATCCAAATGGCTGCCTCTATTATCTGGGAAGGATGGACCATCAAGTCAAAATTCGAGGCTATCGGGTGGAACTGCAAGAAATAGAAGCTGTGCTTCGAAGAGCGTGCGGGACCGAACAAGTTGTTGCGGTCGCCTGGCCAGCCAAGAACGGTAGTGCGGACGGTGTTGTTGCCTTCGTCTCTAGCGTTAGAGCTCTAGACCCGGATCCTGTGCTAGCCTACTGTGGCCAGGTCTTGCCCGATTATATGGTCCCAAGAAAAATCTATCGGCTTGATGAGATACCGTTGAATACAAATGGAAAGATCGACCGCCCGAGACTCGTAAACCTTCTGGAGCAGACGCAGAATGAGACCACAATCAGAGGATGAGCTGGCCGATCTGATCATCAATTGGGTCCGAGAGAACAAGCAAACCAATGGCTCCACCCCTGTGGCGATCAACAGGGAAACTGACCTCTTGAAGAGCGGTCTACTGGATTCATTTGGCTTTATCGACCTGATCGTGTTTATCGAAAGCCACAATGGCTTCAAGGTGGAATTGACCGATGTCGACCCTGAGGAATTCTCCGTGGTGAGAGGCTTGTCCAGAATCGTGATGAGAAACCACGAGTAGGAACCACAGCCATGCCGGAAACCCTGAACCCCATAGTGGAGACGTACTCTCGGTTGTCCGCGACGTACGACGAGGACTTGAACCAGCATTCCTGTTGGGGTCTCTCCGCCGAGAAGGCCCTGGCTTCACTCAAGCTAAAGGACGAATATCAGGTTGTTGTTGATGTGGGCTGTGGCACCGGGCGAGCGTTGTCGCAACTGGTGTCCAAGGGTCGACCGGGTATTCGTTTCATTGGTGTTGATCCCGCCGAAAGAATGCGGAATCGTGTTCAGCATATTCGCGGTTCACTGGACCACTGATTTGGAGGCGGCAGTCAGGGAAATCTCGCGGGTCTTGAAGCCTACGGCGGAAATGGATCTTTTTTTCATAGGGCGAAATAACGGGCGGGAGTTCATTCGCGAGACCACGCCGATCTTCTTGAAGTACATGGGCCCCGCACTGCTATTGGACTCAGCCCGAATGCGCGAACAATTGACCAGAGAAGCAGCCTTTCGACTTTTCGCCAAGACCTTTGCTTCCCCTCGGCTTTCTGTAGAAGAGTCCTACGAAACCTACTACGACACACTGGAAGGACATTGGGGCTGGTGGGTCCGCATTGAGGGACACTTTATGAAGATCGCTGCCGACAAGAGGGACGACTGCAATCATGAAGTAAGGGAAGCGCTGCTTAGCTTGGCACGAGAAAAAGGTATCCCGTACACCATCCATCGGTCATTATGCCTCGCTGGGTTTAAGCTCCCGCTGCTGGTCGCGACGCTCGGCAGTCAATTTCTGTTAGGAAAATGAGTCCGCATTTGTCCCTAGGATCTTCCAATTAAGTGCAGGGATGGTGGAGTACCCCGACGGTTCGGCGGGCCGAACCAAAACGTGCTGGGGGCTACCGGAACTTGCGGATCGTCTAGACCGTATCCCCCGATACCCACTTCTTAGGATCCAACGTGAAGTTGGCACCCCTGACCCTGCCGCACAGAATAGAGTAGCGAGAGCAGCTGTGAAAATTGTTTCCATCGTCGGGGCGCGGCCTCAGTTCATCAAGGTAGCCGCCGTAAGCCATAAATTACGAAAGGGGCATCGGGAGATTCTGGTGCACACCGGACAGCACTATGACTATGAAATGTCCGGTATTTTCTTTGATGGACTGGAGCTGCCGCGGCCCGATCGAGACTTAGGTGTCGGCTCGGGTTCACAAGGGTTTCAAACCGGAGCAATGCTCAAGGGCATCGAGGACGTATTGCTTGCCGAACGGCCGGACTTCGTCCTTGTCTACGGCGACACGAACTCCACCTTGGCCGGCGCGCTGGCAGCCTCAAAACTGTCCATTCCCGTGGCCCACATTGAAGCCGGACTGCGAAGTTTCAATCGTTGCATGCCCGAGGAGATTAACCGTGTGGTCGCGGATCATTTGTCGGAACTGTTGCTTTGTCCGAGCGATGTAGCGGTGAGTAACTTGGCCGCTGAAGGAATCTCGAAAAACGTCCATCTCGTCGGAGACGTCATGCTGGACGTTCTGAACTGGGCGAAGGAACGCGCAGCGACGGCAAACCGACCCGCGATTCTGGACAGACTTAGGCTGGAGAAGCAGGCGTATTTGCTGGCGACCGTGCACCGCCGCGAAAACACGAGCGAGTTTGCACAACTCTCATCTATTTTGAACGCTTTCAACTCGGTCAATGAACCCGTTGTCTTCCCTGTTCATCCGGGGACGCGAAAGGTCATCACTGAAAGGGGTTTCCACGCGGCTCCGCATGTCCGCCTGCTCGAACCGGTCGGCTATCTGGATATGGTCGCACTGGTCGGCTCCGCGCGACTGGTTATGACCGATTCGGGCGGGCTGCAGAAGGAGGCGTACTGGCTCGGCGCGCCCTGCCTGACGCTGCGAAATGAAACCGAATGGGTAGAGACCGTCGAAGCTGGTTGGAATCTCCTGGTGGGTTCCGATGCAGTAAAAATTGTCGACGCCGTGCATTCGTTTGCGCCTCCCGATTCGCGTCCGGCGCTATACGGTGACGGGGCCGCCGCCGACAGGTGCGTTGAGCTGATTGGTGACCGAAGCTGAAACCTCACGTGGAAGGGGCAGAAATGAAGAGTGCCGAGCTCACAAAGTCGAAGACCAAGATAGCTGTCGTTGGCGTTGGATACTGGGGCAAAAATCTTGTCCGGAACTTCTATCAACTTGGGGCCCTTGAGGTCCTCTGCGACGTGGAAGGGACCGCCGCAGCTGCCTGTAAGTATCAATATGAGCATGTCAGATTCTGTTCAGAGTTTACCGAGGTTCTCTCTGATCCTTCTGTCGACGCCGTGGTGCTGGCCACGCCTGCGACTACCCACTATGAAATGGCCAAGGCGGCACTCGAAGCTGGAAAGGACGTTCTCGTCGAGAAGCCGCTGGCCATCGACGTAAAACACGGCGAGGAACTCGTGGAACTCGCTGACGCCAAGCGCCGAATCTTGATGGTCGGACATATTCTCAGGTATCACCCGGCAATCCTGAAATTGCAGAAGCTGATCCACGACGGCGTTTTAGGAAAGCTCAATTATCTGTACTCCAATCGCCTGAACATCGGGAAAATACGGACTGAAGAGAATATTCTCTGGAGTTTTGCTCCGCATGACATCTCCGTGTTGTTGTCACTGCTCAACGAAATGCCCGCACGTGTGACCTGCCAGGGTAGCGCCTATCTGAATCGCGACATCACCGACGTCACGCTGAGTCATTTTGAATTCCCAAGTGGGGTCCAGGCCCACATTTTTGTCAGCTGGTTGCATCCGATCAAAGAACAGCGCCTTGTAGTCGTTGGATCGGAAAAGATGGCCGTTTTCGATGATACTGGCGAGCACAAGCTCGTCCTGTATCCTCATAAAGTCGAATGGCGGAATCGCGTTCCGATGGCGGTCAAGGCGAACGGCGAAAATGTCCCATTGGACGATCGAGAACCGCTGCACGCCGAATGCCAGCATTTTCTGGACTGCGTGGAATCCAGAATTGCACCCGTAAGCGACGGCGCCGAAGGCCTCAGAGTTTTGCGCGTTTTGGATGCTTGCCAGCGTGCACTGCACAACGGGGCAGTTGCTTTGGGATCCTTCGACACCAAAAATGACAAACCAGAAAGTCCTTACTTCGCGCACGAATCCGCCTACGTCGATGATGGCGCCGTGGTCGGCGCGGGCACGAAGGTCTGGCACTTCTCCCACATCATGAAAGGTGCGCGTATTGGCGAGCGCTGCGTCATCGGCCAGAACGTGAACGTCGATGGCGGCACAATCGTGGGAAACAACGTCAAGATTCAAAACAGCGTGTCCGTTTATACCGGCGTGGTGATCGAAGATGATGTGTTTCTTGGACCTTCCTGCGTTCTGACGAATGTTTCGAATCCGAGGTCGCAAGTGAACCGCCACTCCTTGTACGAGACCACGTGCTTGAAGCGCGGCTGTACGATTGGTGCGAATGCCACAATCGTTTGCGGAGTCAACGTTGGACGTTACGCGTTCGTCGGAGCGGGTTCCGTGGTGACCAAGAACGTCCCAGACTACGCGCTGGTCGTCGGAAATCCGGCTCATCGGGTTGGATGGATGAGCCGCCATGGGCACCGGCTTGGGCAGCCCGATTCCAACGGAGTGATGGTGTGTCCGGAGAGCGGATACCGCTATGGGGAAAGTTCGCCGGGCGTTCTCAACTGCCTGGATCTAGATGAAGAAGCGCCGCTCCCGGCGGAACTGAGCCGAAGCACCAAGTCCTACAGAGAACTGAAAGAGGAAGCCAAATATGCATGTTCCGCTGCTTGATCTTAGGGCGCAGTACGCAACGATCAAAAGCGAGGTTGAGGCTGCCATCGCCGCGGTGATGGAGTCCCAGCAGTTCATCTTGGGACCGAAGGTGGAACAGTGTGAGGAGGCGATCGCGCACCATTGCGGCTGCACCCATGCCGTTGGAGTTTCCTCGGGCAGTGACGCCTTGTTGGCCTGTCTGATGGCCGAAAATATCGGGCCGGGAGATGAGGTTATCACCACTCCGTACACCTTCTTTGCGACCGCCGGCGCGATTGCCCGGGTGGGAGCTACGCCGGTCTTCGTGGACATCGATCCGGAGACCTATGACCTGGATGCGTCGCAAATCCCATCTCAGTTGACCTCAAAGACGCGCGGCATCATTCCCGTCCATCTCTACGGCCAGATGGCGGACATGGACGCTGTGATGGGTCTGGCTCAAAAACATGGCCTGCTCGTCATCGAGGATGCCGCCCAGGCCATCGGTGCCGAGAGCCGGGGCCGGCGGGCGGGCTCAATCGGACACTACGGATGTTTCTCTTTTTTCCCTTCGAAAAACCTCGGCGGCGCAGGTGACGGAGGGATGGTTGTCACTAACGACGCGGAGCGCGCGGAAAAGCTGAGGTGCCTGCGCTCTCACGGTTCCAAGCCGAAATATCATCACAAGATTGTTGGTGGGAATTTCCGTCTCGACTCCATCCAGGCGGCCATTGTGTCTGCCAAATTGCCGCACCTGGATGAATGGACGGCAGCTCGGCAGCGCAACGCCATGAAGTACGACCAACTTTTTTCCGAGGCCGGATTGACGACTGTTCGGGACGGGATGCCGCACGTCGGCTTGCCGCGCGTTTTCACCAATCGCCATATTTTCAATCAATACGTGATTCGGGTCTCTCGCCGTGACCCACTGCAGGCAGTCCTGAAGAGGCGGGGCGTCTGTACGGAAATCTATTACCCGGTTCCCATGCACCTCCAGGAGTGCTTTGCTTACTTAGGCTATGGCAACGGCGCCTTCCCCGAAAGCGAACGGGCAGCCAAAGAGACACTGGCGCTCCCAATTCACCCGGAGCTTACCGAGCCGCAGCTCCGATACGTGGTCGAATGTATCCGCGAATTCATGGCCGCGAGTCCAACAAACGAGAGCGCCTTCAGCCAGACTGCCTCAAAGCAGGTTGGCGCTTGGTCGCGTTGATCCGTGATCGGAGTCATACCCAAACCGAGCCAGAAAGCTGCTGTGGAGGAGTTCTTTGAGCTCTTCAAGGTGCCTTGGGAATTCTACAGGGAAGGTCAAACGTACGATGTCGTTGTTGCCACAGCAGATGCTATCCCGGAAGTTAGCGCTACATTGCTCATCGTGTACGGGTCTGAAGCCAAGAGCGTTGACCTAAGCAACGGAATCACCGTGCGTTCGCGGCACGGAGGCGGGTTGCTGGACTGTCCGAACCTCGCCCTGCCCATCTATGGCCGGTTGGCAGTATTCGCACCAGGAAGCAGCGGTATTCCGTGTGTCGCCGCACCAGTCGGAATAGCTGGTCTTCGCATTGCGCCGACAGCTGGCGGAGCTGTGCTGCTGCGGCTCGGATACGATTTATTTCAAGAAGCTCAACTCCTGTTCTCGGGCGGGCAGCCCATCGACCAGGCACATATCCCTACGCTGGACATTCACATCAGCATGCTGAGGAACTGGATCTTGAGCGAAGGCATTCCGGTCTTGGAGGTCCCCCCCGCTCCTCCGGACCATGGCTTTGCAGTTTGTCTAACCCATGACATCGATTTCGTCGGGATTCGAGACCACAAATTCGACCACACGATGTGGGGATTTCTTTACCGGTCGACGCTGGGTTCCGTTCGAAAACTTTTCGAGCGCAGAATTTCGATCAGGAGGCTTTTCGATAATTGGCGCGCGGCAGCATCGCTCCCGCTGGTCCACCTTGGCTGGGCGAAGGATTTCTGGGAACCCTTTGGCTGGTATTTGGACGCCGAGAAGGGCCTGCCGGCAACATACTTTTTGATCCCGTTCAAGCGACGCGCTGGCGAACGCGTCCCTGGCCCCCACGCGGACCGGCGTGCGACCGCGTATGACGTGGGGGACCTAGCAGATTGGACGGCAACTCTCAAACGCGAGGGTTGTGAGCTAGGGGTTCATGGAATTGACGCCTGGCATAGCGTCGAGAAAGGCCACGCCGAACTGGCACGGATTGCGGCCACTACGGGCGAGTCCTCCATCGGAATCCGGATGCACTGGTTGCTGCACGACGCTGGCACGGCTTCCACGCTAGAGGAAAGCGGTTACGCCTACGATTGCACGCTCGGGTACAACGAAACTATCGGATACCGCAATGGAACGACCCAGGTATTCCGTCCGCTCGGCGCAAAGGCGCTAATGGAGCTTCCGCTACACATCCAGGATGGAGCATTGTTTTATCCTCAGAGACTCAATCTAACCGAGCCCGAAGCAGAAAAAAGCTGTGGAAAGTTGATGGACCACGCCCGGCGGTTTGGTGGCGTGCTAACGGTTCTCTGGCATGACCGAAGTCATGCACCAGAGCGGTTCTGGGGCGACTTTTACATCCGGCTCGTCCAAACCCTGAAATCCTCGGGGGGATGGTTCGCCACGACCGGGCAGGCGGTCGGTTGGTTTCGAAAGCGCCGCCACGTGCGTTTCGAGCGCACCGGGGATGCCTGCGGAGTGCGAAGCATCTTTCCTGACGAAGCCGAAATGGCACTGCCGTCGTTGTGCCTGAGGGTTTACCGTCCATCCCTTCCAGGGAGCAATAAACGACTCACCGGCGATATGAAGCATACTTTCATCGACATCCCCTGTCATGCAGGGGACGTCGTCGAATTCGACTCGCTCCTCAACCCTGTCTTTCAAGTTCCAGTCGAATCTGCTATCCAAAACTGATCTTATGAGATCTATCTGCATTCTGACTCAAAGCTTCTATGAGTTCGACGCTCGAGTGAGGCGAAAAGCCGAAGCCCTGGCGGCGGCGGGCTATTCCGTTGACGCCCTGGCGTTGGCCACTCCGAACGGAAGAAAGACCTACACCCTGAACGGAGTAAAGGTTCGCACTATTTCGCTTGCCAAGAAGCGCGGATCTTTGTTCCGGTATTTCTTTGAGTACACCGCATTCTTTTTCTGGGCTTTCGTTCGCGTCTTTCTGCAAATGAGGCAGAGGCGCTATGCCGTGATTGACGTAAACACGCTGCCGGACTTCCTGATCTTTGCTGCGGCTCCAGCTAGATGGATGGGTGCCAAACTGATCTTGGACATGCACGAAATCACACCGGAGTTTTACATCTCCAAATACAGAACCAGCGAGAACTCCTGGTTGATTCGTTTGGTCAAATACCTGGAAAAGATAAGCTTCCAATACGCGGATCACGTAATCACAATCAATGAGCCTATCTGCGATCTTCTGGTTCGCCGCGGGTTGTCTCCCTCAAAATCCATCGTGGTCATGAACTCTGCCAGCGAAGAACGATTCGCATCGATAGGGCCGGGGCCAGGCGCCAAAGGACATTCCGATTCGTTCGTGATCATGTACCATGGCACCCTCACCCAAATCTATGGGCTGGATATTGCTATCAAGGCTTTCGGCATGGCCCAGGCGGAGATGCCCGGAGCCGAATTATGGATACTGGGGGCGACGGTTTCGAAGTCCGAGCAGGACCCGTTGGCGCGCCTGGTGCATGAATACGGCTTAACTGCGAAGGTAAAGCTGTTCGAGCTAGTCCCATCAGCCGAAATTCCCGCGTGGTTGAACAAATGCGATGTCGGAATTCTGCCGCTCCGCGGCGGTGTATTCTTTGACTTCGCCTTTCCTAACAAGCTGCCTGAATTTGTAATTATGGGCAAGCCGGTTCTCATGTCGCGGGTAAAGACGATACGTTACTACTTTAGTGAGGAGGCTCTCGCCTATTTTGACCCGAACGATCCGGCGGACTTGGCACAGCAGATGATCCGCCTCTACGGGGATCGCTCGCTGTGCGCCCGCCTGGCGGCGAGGGCTAAAGAGGAGTACACCCCCATACGCTGGGACGTAATGAAACAGCGATATTTGAACCTGGTCGGAGGCTTGTCGGATTCCGGAGACTGCGCGACCGAGGGGCCATATCTCTCCGAGACGACAATCCTGAACGGATAAACCTTCAGAGAGAATCCCGCCCACAGCGCTTTGGCAGGCTCTTGGTCGCACCAAGTAAAGTCAGCCCCGCCGAGATTGTGGGCGTAGGCGGTCTCAAATGGATGTTTCTGGCGATTCCGCGCTCTCCTCCGCGAATCAGATAGCTCGGCGAGAGAGGTTCAAACCAGCAACTTGACCTCCGGTTGAGGCATAACCCTCGACATGACCTTCCTTACCTACGCCCTTATAACCCCCGCGCGGAACGAGGCAGAATTCATCGAGCTGACCATCAAGTCCGTCGTTGCGCAGTCGGTCCGACCCGTCAAATGGATCATTGTCAGTGACGGTTCAACCGACGGAACGGACGAAATCGTCCTCCAATATGAGTTTGAGCACCCATGGATTGAATTGGTGCGCGTTCCCGAGCGTAGCGAACGGCATTTCGCGGGCAAGGTTCATGCCTTCAACGCGGGCTACTCGAAGATGAAGGATCTGCAGTACGACATCATCGGTAACCTGGACGCCGACGTTTCCTTCGATGACGAAGACTATTTTGCGTTCCTCTTGCGTAAGTTTGCCGAGAATCCCAAGTTGGGAGTGGCAGGCACGCCCTATCGCCAGGGGAACTACTCACACGACTATCGCTTCGTTAACATCGAGGATGTGTCCGGTGCATGCCAACTCTTTCGGCGGGAGTGCTTCGCAGAGATCGGCGGATATTTGCCACTGAAAGGCGGTGGAGTAGATCATGTTGCGTTCCTCACGGCAAGAATGAAGGGTTGGAAGACAAGGACGTTCACAGATAAAGAATGTCTGCACCATCGGCCAGCCGGGACCGCCCAGCGCAGTCCCTTGATGGCCAGATTCACAGTTGGTTGTCTCGACTACGCTCTGGGAGGCCATGCAGTGTGGGAGCTGTTCAGAGCGGTCTATCAAATGAGCAAACGGCCTTTCATCATCGGGGGGCTGATCATGGCGATCGGCTATCTGTGGGCGTGGGTCCGGCGCGTTGAGAGACCGATCTCCGGCGAATTGGTGGCGTTTCGCAGACGCGAGCAAATGCAGCGATTAAGGAAACTACTCACAGGCAACCGGACTTCTCCTCAATCGCGCACAGTAACGCCTTCATCAGGGTAGTCGGTCAAACTGAGAGACCGGTTCCTGCGATTTAGGGGAACTTCTTCAACTGGAGCGAGTACCCCGACGATGAGCGCCATTTGACGGCGAGCTTTGAATAGATGCGACGCGCAGATCTGCTTCTTCCTCCGCATGCCTCGGATCCTACGCACTCGGAATCAAACGCCTTGATAAGAGAAAACAAGCACATTTGTGTGTGCATTTGCACTTACAAGCGGCCGCAGTTCCTCAAACGCTTGTTGGAGGAGCTCTCGTGCCAGATCACAAGTGAGCTCTTCACGTATTCGCTCGTCATTGTTGACAACGACAGTTTGCGGTCGGCCGAGGCGGTTGTGTCGGAATTCACAGCCGTCTCGGCCCTCCCTGTGAAGTATTGCGTAGAGAGCCGACAAAATATCGCGCTGGCACGCAACAAAGCGATCGAAAATGCCCATGGCGACTTCATCGCCTTTATTGACGACGACGAGTTCCCGACGAAGTGTTGGTTGCTGAGCCTGTTCAAGGCCCTGAATGAACATAAGGCAGATGGTGTACTGGGGCCTGTAAAACCATACTTTGAAGTCCAACCGCCCGCGTGGGTGGTTAAGGGCAAGTTCTACGAACGTCCCACTTATCCTACGGGATTTGTAATCGACTGGAAGAAGGGGCGAACCGGCAACGTCCTGCTGAAAAGAAGTGTTCTCACGGGTCATGCACAGCTTTTCAGACCCGAGTTCCGGACCGGAGAGGATCAAGATTTTTTCAGGAGACTCATCCAAAAGGGGCACACGTTCATCTGGTGCAATGAAGCGGAGGCTTATGAGGTCGTTCCTCCGGCACGCTGGAATCGCACCTTCATATTGAGAAGAGCGTTGCTGGGCGGGACCGTCTCCCGACTTCATCCCACCTTCGGGGCGCTCGACGTCGCAAAATCTGCGCTCGCCGTTCCCGCTTACGTAACCGTTCTGCCCATTGCGTTAGTTCTGGGGCCGAGCAGATTAATGCTGTGTTTGATGAAACTTTTTAACCATCTCGGGAGGCTCCTGGCAATCGTTGGCATCAACCCCATTAGAGGACCGTACGTTACAGAGTAGCAGCGAGATATGGAACATATCGAGCGCAACGATTTCATTATTAGGGAGAACGACCTCATCTTGATCACCGGCGCGACCGGTTTCATTGGGTCGAGGCTTGTGGAGAACTTGCTGGATCGCGGGTTTCGCAAGTTACGCTGTTTCGCGAGGCCCTCCAGCAATACGGCCCGACTTGAGGAAATCGCCAGCCGCTACTGCGAGGCAGAAGTCGAAATAATCACCGGCAACCTTCTGGCGCCGGAAGACTGTAACGCTGCGGCGAGAGACGCAGCCGTAATCTTTCATCTGGCTGCGGGAACAGGGCAAAAGTCCTTCCCCGACGCATTCATGAATTCGGTGGTCACGACGCGTAATCTTCTCGAAGCCTGCCTCCCTTGCCGGTCGCTGCGGCGATTCGTCAGCGTCAGTTCGTTCGCGGTTTACAGTAACACGCGGAAGCCCCAGGGACGGATGTTGGATGAGTCCTGCCCGGTTGAAGACCACCCTGAGCTGCGGGGTGAAGCCTATTGTTTCGCTAAAGTTAAACAAGAGCAAATCGTGACCGAGTATTGTACAAAGTTTCGGATCCCCTACGTCATCGTCAGGCCGGGGCAGGTTTATGGGCCCGGCAAAGAGGTTCTCACTGGCCGCGTGGGGATCGACACCTTCGGTGTCTTTTTACATCTTGGCGGCTCGAATACAATTCCGTTTACGTACGTTGAAAACTGCGCCGAAGCGATTGCACTGGCGGGTGTAAAAGATGGAGTCCAGGGCGACGTCTTCAATGTCGTGGATGACGATCTGCCTTCCAGCCGCGAGTTTTTGCGTCTCTACAAAAAGAACGTCAGGCAATTCAAATCATTCTACGTCCCCCACCTTCTAAGTTACGCATTATGTTACCTCTGGGAGAGGTATTCGGACTGGTCGCAGGGCCAATTGCCACCAGCGTTCAACCGAAAGCGCTGGAACGCCTATTGGAAGAAGACCTATTACAGCAACGCAAGATTGAAGACCCGCGTAGGCTGGACCCCCAAGGTAGCCACAGCGGAGGGGTTGAGGCGGTATTTCGAGGCTCCCCGCAAGGGAGGGTGAGGTGCTCAAGGTCGCGATTGTCGGATGCGGAAAGATTGCAGATTCGCACGCATCGCAGATTCAGAGAATCCCGGACTGCGAAATCGTCGGGGTGTGCGACCGGGAACCACTTTTGGCGCGCCAGCTATACGAGCGATTCCCAATCAAACGATATTTTGTCGATTTGACCGAACTCTTGACCGAGGCCAGGCCGGACGTCGTTCACATCACGACTCCGCCGCAGAGTCACTTCGAGATAGCCAAACTGTGCTTGGAAGCGGGATGCCACGCCTATGTGGAGAAGCCTTTTACACTGAACGCTGGCGAGGCCAGAAAACTCATCGCGCTCGCGAACCAAAGAGCTCTAAAGGTAACCGTAGGGCACGACGAACAATTCAGCCATGTAGCACGACGCATGCGGACTGTTGTGCGGAACGGCTTTCTCGGTGGTGGGCCAGTCCACATGGAGAGTTATTTCTGCTACGAACTCGGGGAGTCCGTCTATGTCAAAGCGCTTCTTGGCGACAAAAACCACTGGGTTCGCAAGCTCCCGGGACAACTCTCACAGAATATCATCGCCCACGGCCTTGCCAGAATCTCAGAGTTCCTTGTTACTGAGTCGCCTGAGGTAATCGCGTACGGGTTTACCAGCCCGTTCCTTAAAAGCCTAGGAGAATCCGAAATCGTCGACGAGCTCAGAGTCATCATTTCTGAAGAGCATGGCAGTACAGCCTATTTCACCTTCTCTTCGCAGATGCGTCCGGCGCTCCATCAATTTCGAATCTATGGCCCGAAAACCGCCCTTATCCTTGATCAGGATCAGGAGACACTCATAAAACTTCGCGGGAAAAGCTTCACAAGCTACGCCGAGAAATTCATTCCCCCGGCGGTACTTGCGAAACAGTATCTCGGAAATATTCTGACGAACATGGGTACGTTCCTTCGGATGGACTTTCATATGAAGTCCGGCATGAAGTACTTGATCGACTCCTTCTACCGCTCGATCAAAGAGGACACCGAAGTGCCCATTCCATACAGAGAGATTCTTCTCACTGCAACAATCATGGATGACATCTTTGTTCAACTCGATGTCAAACGTCGACAACTGGGCATGCAGGACTCCATCTCCTGCGATGCTGCTTTGACCGGTTGAAGCAGGAACACGATTTTAGCTGCAGTCGCCTCTTAGCTTTTTTGCGAGCAACTGTATCGCCCGCTAGCCAGCGTCTCTTAGCTCACTGAAGCCAATTGCCCTATAGTGCCTTGCTCGACCCCGTACTGTCGAAAAACTAGCGAGCAAAACCGGCAAGCGTATGAAAGTCTGCGGCAAAAATATTAAGGTTTGGGGCCGACTGGTCCGGATTGCTGGTCCCGAGCTCGATAAATACGAGCCCCTCGGCGATCCGGAGCTCGTCTTGAATCACTTGGCTAAAAGCGATGTGCGGATCGATCTTTTCACCTTCATGCAGATCATGCCGGAAAGCTCACCGAAATATTCCTACTATATGGAGTGGGACAATCTGGCAGTCTTGCCCGTATCGACTTTTGACCAGTGGTGGAACCGCCAGATCCTCTCGACCCCTCGGAATAGGGCCCGACAGGCGGCGAAAAAAGGCATAACCATTCGTGAGGTGCCTTTCGACGACTCGCTCGTTGAGGGAATCTGGGAGGTCTACAACGAAAGCCCTGTGCGTCAAGGTAAGCCGAATGCCCATTATGGCAAGGATATCCAAACCGTCCGCGCGGAGGAGGCGACATTTCTCGACCGCAGTTTCTTCATCGGGGCATTCCTGGGCCAAGAGTTGATTGGTTTTGTGAAACTGGTAACCGACGAAAACCGAATACATGCAAACCTGATGAACATCGTTTCGATGGTTAAGCATAGGGACAAGGCTCCGACGAATGCGCTGATCGCAGAATCGGTGCGCTTGTGTGCCGAACGAGGCATTCGATATCTCGCCTATCAGAATTTTACTTATGCCCACAGAAAGCGGGACAGTCTCACAACCTTCAAAGAAATAAATGGCTTCCAGCGCGTCGATCTGCCTCGCTACTATGTTCCTCTGACTGCGATCGGGTGGATCGCGCTCCGACTTGGTCTGCATCACAGGCTTGTAGACCGCCTCCCGGAATCTATAGCCTGCAGGCTTCGCGACCTTCGCAGTGCCTGGTACAACCGCAAGCTCCTGTCGGCGACGCAAGCGCCTTAGCGAAAACAAATGCCTGGACTCGTCGGTCTCATCACCAACATGCCCAGTGAGTGGGCTAAACCGCAACTGCTTCGCATGATCGAGGCCCTTCGCCATGAGCCCTTCTACGAGACCGGCACTTGGATTGAAGAATCCCTGGGAGTGTATGTAGGGTGGATTGTTCGGAAGAATTCCTTCGCTGACGGAATGCCGCTCCGTAATGAGCGAGGAGATGTTATTTTGGTCTTTTCTGGAGAGGAGTACCCCGAGGCGGGGACGCCTCGCCGTCTGAAGGAGCAGGGTCATGAGCTCGAGACCAAACCATCTTCCTACCTGGTTCACCTCTATGAAGAGGACCCTTCTTATCCGGCTGGCCTGAATGGGCGCTTTCAGGGTCTCTTGGTCGACCGGACGCGCCGAGAGACGACTGTTTTCAACGACCGCTACGGAATGCATCGGCTCTACTATCACCAATCCAAGGAGGCATTTTATTTCGCCGCGGAAGCCAAGGCGATCCTCGCGGCTCGCGTCGAACTCCGCAGGCTTGACGATCGGGGGCTAGGCGAGTTCGTTACTTGCGGCTGCACCTTGCAGAACCGGACGCTCTTCAAGGATGTCCACGTCTTACCGCCTGCGTCGGCCTGGGCCTTTCGGCATGGCTCGGTGGTGCGAAAAGACAGCTACTTCGAACCGCAGCGGTGGGAGAGCCAACCTGCGTTAGAGCCTGAATCCTACTACGAAGAACTCCGCAGGGTCTTCTCGCGGAACTTGCCTCGGTATTTCAATGGTGGGGAGCCGATTGGGATGTCCTTAACCGGGGGACTGGACACTCGCATGATCATGGCGTGGTGGAAATCTCCTGCCGGGACTTTGCCTTGCTACTCTTTCGGGGGAGTGTTCCGTGACTGTCGGGACGTAGTCGTGGCCCGGAAAGTTGCCCGCGCTTGCGGTCAGGTTCACCACGTGATCCCGCTCGGGGAAGAGTTCCTCTCGCGCTTTCCTCACTACGCGGAGCGTGCCGTGTACCTCACCGATGGATGCCTGGCGGTGAATCACTCCGCGGATCTATACCTCAACGAGCGGGCTCGCGACATCGCTCCTGTGAGGATGACAGGAAATTATGGTGGGGAGGTGCTACGCCGAACCCGCGCATTCAAGCCCAAGAAGCCTTTGCCGGGCTTGTTTCGCCCCGAATTACTCTTCCATGTACGGCAGGCCGAAACAACCTACTCCTCCCTTCGAACTCACCCACTATCGTTTGCGGTGTTTCAGCAAGCTCCATGGCACCATTACGGGCTCCTTGCGCTGGAACAAACGCAGCTCTCCATCCGGACTCCTTATCTCGACAACGACTTTGTCCGGACCGTCTTTCGCGCGCCGGAGTCTGCTTTCGTGAACAACGATGTTTGCCTGCGGTTGATCTCCGACGGAGATGTAGATCTCGGGAAGATTGCGACAGACCTCGGCTTGGGCGGAAGTCAGGGAAGACTCGTTGCGGCAGCATCGCGACGTTTCTTTCGGTTCACTTTCAAAGCGGAATATGCCTACGATTCCGGTATGCCTCAGTGGTTGGCACGTATCGATCATCTGTTTTCCCCGTTCCATCTTGAACGACCCTTTCTTGGCTGGCACAAGTTCTCCCATTTCCGGATCTGGTACCGAGATCAACTCTCTGGCTACGTTCAGGAAATTCTCTTAGACCCGCGAACGCTTTCCCGGCCTTATCTCGAACCTAACAAAGTGGAAGCCATAGTGCGGGCTCATCTCAAAGGAGACCGGAACTTCACAAACGAGATCCACCAACTCCTCACGTTGGAACTCACCCAGCGCCTTTTCCTCGATCCCGATCACTCAGCATTTCCTGCGACAATGCCCTGGGTAGCAGCTGAGCGTGCACTACAAAATAGCTGAACCTTCCGTGAACCTATCGCCTCGGATCAGTGGCACAAGTGGCACAGGCGGAGCCAGAAACCGCTGAGTCATTGAAAACAAAAAGCACGGGCCAGTATCCTTATTTTGTATTTTGTGGCCGTAGGGGACTTCAATGGCGATGGCAAACCGGACTGACAGTGGTTAATCGTGGAAACGAACTCACCAGCGGCGCCAGTGTTCAGGTGCTCCTGGGCAACGGCGATGGAACATTTCAGCCGGCTCAGGATCTCGTTGCCGGCAGCGGCCACTTGTCCGTCTTAGGAGTACCCGTGGGCGACTTCAATGGCGACGGCAGGATGGACTTAGCAGTCACGGACTCAGGTACACCAACTGTTGTTCAAGCATTCCTGGGTAACGCAGATGGGACCTTCTCTACGCGGACCTCTGCAGTCAGCTACTCGACCGACTCGCTCCCCAGTATCCGAGCAGTCGGTGATTTCAACGGCGATGGCCAACTGGACTTGGCAGTCTTTGACTACCGTTTCGGCAATGTCTTCGTGATGCTAGGCAACGGCGATGGAACGTTCTACCGGACGCTGGTCAGCACGCTTGTGGGCCAATACTTTGCACCCGCCGCTGCGGTCGACTTCAATGGTGATGGCAAGCTGGACCTTGCCTTGACGGGAGATTGTGATGCTTGCGGTGTCGCCGTCATGTTAGGTAATGGTGATGGGACCTTCCAGGCAGCTACGAATTACTATATTGTCGGCAGCTTTTCTTCTCCCATGGCCGTGGGCGACTTTGATGGAGATGCCAAGCTGGATATCGTGACTGAAGATTCTTTGTCCGGCATGGTATCCGTGCTATTGGGCAACGGTGATGGAACGTTCGCGGATACGCCGGTCTACGCGACTGATTACTCTCCTCTATCTGTGGCTACGGGAGATTTCAACAGCGATGGCAAACTAGACTTGGCAATCACTACCACAGGGAGTTGCACGCCTTCCTGCAATCCAGGAAGACGCAGATGGGACCTTCTCTACGCGGACCTCTGCAGTCAGCTACTCGACCGACTCGCTCCCCAGTATCCGAGCAGTCGGTGATTTCAACGGCGATGGCCAACTGGACTTGGCAGTCTTTGACTACCGTTTCGGCAATGTCTTCGTGATGCTAGGCAACGGCGATGGAACGTTCCAGGCCGCGCAGAACTCGGGTGAGGGCATCAACGGCTTTAGTTTCTTAGGGGTTGGAGACTTCAACGGCGATGGCAAGTTGGATCTAGCCACGGTCGCGGGCGACGATGTTTCAGTCTTGCAGGGTAATGGCGACGGGACGTTCGGGCCCGCAGTGATCTTCTTCGGCGCTGGCAATCTCCCGCGGTCCCTCGCCGTGGGGGATTTCAACGGAGATGGCCTGCCAGATTCAGCTCTCGTCGGCCCTATTTCCAATAACGTTAGTATCCTAATTAATAATACCTCTATCGAAGTTAAACGAAACGAAGACGCGGGTGACCCTCAAGGTAAGCGAGACAGGTAATAGCAGCGGCACAGTCACCTCGAGTCCGCCAGGCATCAATTGCGAACAGTAGGTGCACGGCCCCGTACTCGAAGGGCACGGTAGTGACCCTAACGGCGCAAGCCGCGACGGGATCCGAGTTTGCTGACTGGGGCGGATGCGACGCAGCTTCCGGCGCAACTTGTACCGCGACGATGGATGCGGCGAAATCTATCACCGCCAGCTTCAACTTGCAGATGTTCGTGCTGCCGGTCAGCAAGACGTCGGACCTCCTGGCCTCCGGCACAGTCACCTCGAGTCCGCCAGGTATCAACTGCGGGTGCAGCTGCTTGGCCTCCTACGTAGGTGGCACTACCGTCATACTGACGGCACACCCATGCCTTCTCGCAGGGGTTGTGTAGCCGTGAGTCCACGAGAAAGACTTGCGAGGCGTGGGTAAATGGGCTCCTATCTCGCCACGATCGTCTGCGCCCTTGGAATCCTGGGGCTTTTCGCGCTTGATTGGGACCGGAGGTCTAGGACTTCCTTAGCGCTCTGGATTCCCGTGGTGTGGCTCTTACTCGGCGCGTCGCGAATGGCGAGTCTAGCGGCGGTGTTTGGGGTGACTATCGTCGAAGCCTCGTCAGCCCAGGAGATGCTGAAAGGCAGCCCATTTGAGCGGCTTGTCTTTTCATCTCTTGTCGCGTTGAGTCTGATTGTGCTCGCTAGGAGAGGTTGGAAGGCCGGAAGGCTCCTGTCAGCGAACCCAGCGATTGTTCTCTTTCTTCTTTACTGCGGTGCAAGCATACTCTGGGCCGACTACCCCGACGTGACGTTTAAACGGTGGATCAAAGCATTGGGCGACCTAGCGATGGTGCTGATTGTTCTAACAGACGAGGACCCTTCTGCTGCGCTCAAGAGGCTCCTGGCCCGGGTAGGGTTTGTGCTCATACCTGCATCCATCCTGTTGGCCAAGTATTACCCCGCGTTGGGGCTGGGATGGAGCGCGTGGGGAGGAGCCACAGCTTACGTCAGGGGGGTAGCAACGAGTAAAAACGAACTGGGAGGCATCTGCCTGCTCTTCGGTCTCGGATCGGTATGGCGCTTTTGCCTGGCACTTCGAGATCGAGAAGAAACGCATCGACTGAGAATTCTGACGGCTCACGGCATCATTCTCACTATGGTAGCTTGGCTGTTCTGGAGGGCGCATACCGCCACCGCGCTGGGTTGTTTCGTGATGGCAAGCACCCTGGCTGTGACCACAAACTTTCAAGCATTAACTCGAAGGCTCTGGGTCTTGCACGCCGTGGTAGCGGCGATGATATCCGTTTCCTATGTTTCGTTGTTTCTCGATGTGGGGAGTGACCTCCTGGAGAGCATAGGGAGGGATCCAACGCTCACCGGCCGGACCGAACTATGGAATCGGGTACTCGCGATGACCCCCAACTCATTCTTAGGTGCCGGCTTTGAAAGTTTCTGGCTCCCACCCCGACTGAACTATCTCTGGAGCCTCTACTGGTGGCACCCAAACGAAGCTCATAACGGCTATATCGAGGTGTACATCAACTTGGGGTGGATAGGGATCGTTTTGCTCGCCCTCATTCTGCTGACGGGCTACCGAAAGGTCTTCGGCGCGGTTCGCCAGAATCCGGAGGAAGGCGGGCTCTGGTTGGGATATTTCTTCGCAGGGTTGGTCTACAACTTCACCGAATCTGCTGTTAGGATCATGCACCCGGTATGGATTTTCTTTCTCTTGGCGACGATAGCTGCATCAGCCGTTTCCGTTCCGAAAGCGGTACCTGCGCTTAACATCGAACAGCGCGAAGACTTGAGTGAATGGGCAACGCCCTACCGTGAGTTCGATCTCGGTTCACATGGGGAGACCCATTGAAGCCCTTCGATGCAACCGGAGCGTTCCGACCCAGCTCAGAGGGAGTGCGCCGTCTCGCCGTCCGAGGCGCCGCAGTTACGGTGTTTGGCCAAGGCCTGGCGCTCACCGTCCAGATCATTGCCACCGTGGTCTTAGCCCGACTTCTCACCCCTGGCGATTTCGGGGTCGTGACCATGGTCACCACTTTCAGCCTGCTTCTTATGAACTTCGGGGTGAACGGGTTTACCGAGGCCGTCATCCAGCTGGAACGGATTGATGATGCAATAGCCAGTAACCTGTTCTGGATCAACCTGGCTGCAGGTGTAGTTCTCACCATCGGATTTGCGGCTGCGGGCTCTTTACTCGCTTGGTTCTACCGCGATGCGCGCGTGGCCAGCGTTACCTTCGGCATTTCGCCCACGATTTTCATTACCAGCACTTCGGTTTTACATTTAGCCCTCCTCAAGCGAGCTATGCGTTTCTCTGTCGTCTCTGCCAATGACATACTCGCCCGCGCTGTTTCCGTAACCGTATCGATTTTCCTCGCCTGGGCAGGATGGAAATACTGGGCCCTTGTGGCGGGCGTGCTCGCGCTGCCACTGATTACATCAATAGGGGCTTGGGAGCTTTGTCGATGGGTCCCGCGCCCACCGCGGCGCGTGCCTGGCACGGCTTCGGTGGTGCGGTTCGCAATGCACGTTTACGGGCAATTCAGTGTGAACTACTTTGCGCGGAACACGGACAACCTCCTGGTGGGATGGCGTTTCAATGCGCAGGCACTCGGTGTCTACAAGAAGGCATACGATCTGTTCGCTCTTTCAGTGAGCCAACTTGTCTCACCGCTTACAGCCGTCGCCGTCTCGGCCCTGAGTCAGTTCAGGCGGGACTCCGTTCAGTACAGACGATATCTTCTGAGCACTCTGGGTGTTATGGCCTTCGTGGGCATGGGAGTAGGGGCAGATCTCACGCTAGTCGGCAAGGATATAATTCGGCTTTTGCTCGGACCACGATGGGAAGAGTCGGGTCGGATCTTCGCGTTCTTTGGGCCTGGAATTGGCATTATGCTTCTCTACACCACCCATGGCTGGATCCATCTCTCCATTGGCAGGGCGGACCGCTGGTTCCGTTGGAGCGTCGTGGAGTTCGTCTTTACGGGCCTGCTGTTTATCCTGGGCCTGCATTGGGGCCCCGCAGGAGTCGCCCTAGCTTGGACAGCGTCTTTTTGGTTGCTTACCATCCCGGCGTTCTGGTACGCGGCAAAACCCCTGCGTCTTGGGGTTTTCCCCGTTATCGCCGCGGTCTGGAAGTATGTTCTCGCTTCTCTGCTAGCAGGCTGCGCATCCGGGTTAATTGTCAGAGAAGCGGGCGCGCTTTACGCGTCCTACGGACCAAGGGCGGCGTTTGTTCGCATTGTGAGTACTTCGGCGTTGTTCGGCGCGCTGTACCTGTCTGCGGTCATTCTTTTTCATCGAGGCTGCGATCCACTTCGGCTCGTTGCAGGACTCATGCGAGAAATATTTCCACGGAGCAGATCGACCAAGCCATTTATCCCCGTGCCTTCAATCAGTGGCCCTATGGGAGCGAAGCCCGCAAGCGCTGGACAAGGAGCCGTCTCTGCGCTCACTGGAAGCTGATTCCAAGTTGATGTCGAATTTGCAGCGCAAGCACGCAAAGGATGTCAGAGAACCATCATGACTCGTGGGCACTCGGGGGGGCGTTTTGCGAAATCCTCGCGTTCCCCCTGTCCAGGATGTAAGAGGTGAAATTCACGAGATGAGCACTAAATTAAATTAGATTATTGAAATTGCCGCTACTGGGAAAGACTTAGAATGGCTTCTCCTACTTATTGGACACGCGTTCGAGGCCGTTATATGCGGGGTAGCGCCCGTTTCTTCTTCAGGCGCCCGCTAGCGATTAGGACCGACATCCCTCTCATTTCATTCACGTTCGATGATTTTCCGCGGTCAGCCTTGCAGACGGGCGGGGCCATGTTGAAACATTACGCGCTTGGAGGGACCTATTATGCATCACTTGGCCTAATGGGGAGGCGAGCTCCGACAGGAACAATGTTTATTCCTGAAGATTTGAACGCACTCTTAGAGCAAGGACATGAGTTAGGATGTCATACCTTCGGTCATTGCCATGCGTGGGATACGAAGCCCGATGCTTTTGAGAACTCGATCATCGAAAACCAACAAGCTCTCAGAAAACTTTGTCCAGGGGTCTCTTTCCGAACGTTCTCCTACCCAATAGGAGTCCCTCGAGCCCGGACAAAGCAGAGGGCGGCCAGACATTTCTCATGCTGCCGCGGCGGAGGGCAGACCTTCAATGCTGGAACGGCGGATCTTAATTACCTCGCTGCGTATTTTTTGGAAAAGAGTAGGGACGACCCTCAAACGGTGAAGAATCTGATTGACCAAAATCGGCGGGCTCGAGGATGGCTCATTTTTGCGACTCACGATATCTCTGGCGACCCCACTCCTTGGGGCTGCTCCCCGCATTTCTTCGAAAATATTCTGCAATACGCCGTGGGTTCGGGCGCGCGAATCTTGCCTGTGGCTCAAGCTTTGGAAGTGCTGCGTACCCCGTCTTTCGTTGTGAGCAGCAGTTAGAAACTCCTCATCATGAGGTGATTCGGTGATTCGAGATTCGGCAGACCAGCTATGCCGACCCCTCGGCTTGGGGAACCAGTTTTCATATGGTTCCCTGTTATCCAGAATTGCCAGGAACTCAGTGAACAACGATGCTGAGGTTCGTTGGCGGGGCTGGTAGAGTTGAGGTTCCGTAGCAGTTGTTCGCATTGAAGGTGAGAAGCCCGCTGCTGCCATCCGTTTTCCCACCCATTACGGTCAAATAGCAATTTGCCGCGGGAGTTAGGTAGGCATGGCCGCCAACCCCGGGCACGTTCCCTCCCGTGACGTCCGGCCCAATAGCGGGCCACGGCGTCGTCCGCCACCAAGAAGGTTTAGCATTCAGGTAGAAGGAATTCGGAAGACTGTTGTTGAGTGGAACCGCGGTTGCAAACTGACTGATAGTGGCCGGCACTTCCGCTGCCACGAAGCGAGCCGCGCCATTGAAAGTATCGTAGTTACCCCAGAGCATTATTGTGGTAATAGTCAGAAGGTCGTTGGGAATCGAACCGCTACCGCAGTTTCCTCCCCAACCCAGCACATAGATAGAAGTATTACAATTCGCGGGGCTGGCAGCTCCTGATATGTAATTGTTGTGATAACCGGAAGTGCCTAACACGTTGCCAACGATGTTGTAGAAGCGATTGTAGGTGTTGAGAATCACGGCATTGGTCTGCGAAGTTTTTCCTCCACTGCTGCCACCTGCCATGTCCCTGCCGTTCCAGTAGTTACGAAAAGCGGTGCCGAAGTTTGAGGTGCCGTGAACGTCATCGCTCGTCATTCCGATGCCGATGTTGCCTTCCCACAGAATGAAAGCATCGCCCACGGAATGTTGGTAAGTAGAAGCCTGTTGCCAGTCAGGGGCGCTCCCGGTGGGAGTCCCCGTATAGTAATCATCAACCGCGTAATTATAGGCTCCTACGGATCCGATGCTGCCCTCGTGCATCATGGGGAAGCCAATGTGCTGAAAAATGCAATTTTCGATGAGATTGTCCGCGCCCACGAAGGTATCAGTAGCGTAATGGTCTGAGGTCGGTTGCGAGCCATAGAAATAGCTGTCGCGAACCGTGACGTGGGAGGTCTGGTAAAGCCATACGTGTTTTTGTGCCGCGTTAACGGACCGAACGTTTTTTACCCAGTTGTTATAGCCGTTCATCATGAATATTCCGTTGATACAGCAGGCAGGGTTTGGAGTGTTGTCTACAGTTACGTTCTCGATGCCGTCGTTCTGGATTGGCAAGTCATTGTCCCACCATGCCGCGGGAGAATGGGCCGAGGCGATGTTCGGCATTCTAATGCCAGGCATGATGCCGATTGTCCACGGCCCGGAGCCGGAAATGGATGTTACGCGTACCGGTTGAACCTGGCCTCTGCCAGGTCGCCCATTAGCCGAGCTACCTGATGTACTGCACACGCCCGAGGCTGAACAAACGTAGACTTGCCCAGTGTCACTTGCGTCGTCCGTTTGGTCCAGAAAGATTTGGCTACCTATATGCAAGTTGCTTATATTGCCCGTGGTGATAGCGCCGAACGTTATAGTCGTTGTTCCCACGGAGTAACCGGCAGTCCAGGTCGCCGCGTTGCTATAGTTGCCGTCACCGGCATCGCCGGTATCCGCGGTCATCAAGCACACGTCAGCACCGCTCCAACCGGCACAAGCGCCCCCGGCTGAGAAAACGAGAGAAGTTTGGTCTGGTCCAGCGCCGCGCAGAGTAACGTTTGACTTGTTATTGAAGACGATCCCGCCCGAGAGGTTGTAAGTGCCTGCATTCAGAAATACAACCTGCCCATTGGGGCATGACGCGATCGCGCCATTGATCTGGGCCGCTGTAGCGCCCGGATTCAGTGTGGCGCAAATAGTGGTGCGGTTCGGTATGCCGCCTATGACGCCCACGTTCGACCAATCAACGGCGCGGCTCGGGTTAATAATCCCAGACCAAAGCTGCGCGCGAGCAGAGTCCGGAGCCATTAAAAGCAGGATAAAGGTTAGAATAGTAGCGATATGTTTCACGATCTTACGAACCCAATTTCCCATAAAGGTGAAGGTCTCCTTCTATAATATGTCATAGGTCCGGTGTATCCACGCAACTGGCAAGAAGGGTAATTCCCGGACACTGTCCTGGCGCGCTCGAACGGACAACGCAATCGAGCGTTTCCCTTAGGGCTGCGTGTTCGCAGAACTCCATTGCTTATAAGGTGATGGAGGACCAACCACTGCATCACCACAAAGGGATTCTCCCGATATCCGCGCATGCGACTCTCAAGACCCTTACGACCACGGGTCTCGGCTGTCTTCCCAGGCGTGTCCTAATGAGAATTTGAGAATTAGACGTCCCTGACACTGTTTTCGGCGACTCCCAGATGGCTCGTTCAAGCGGCTCGCGCTAGAAGGTAGTTTACTCGGAATTTGAAAAAGAGAGAGGTAAGTCGCTGACCGGGAAGAAGTTCAAAGAGCAGCGGTTGTATTGCCCTCGTTAGGTACTCCGCAGCGCGTCCAAGCCCAGCTCTTTTGCTAGGCTTTGTTGAGCCAGGGTTTGTTGCGAGAAAACCAGAGCCACGCGGTTGGGTCCCTTTTCACTCTGGGGAGGGTAGAGCAGGGCGAACTGTTGAATCTGACGAAGTTCCTCCAGCAACTGTTCCATCGAAAGCCCCGCCCAGGCGGCCTGGGCTTTCTTGTAGATGTACTGCAGCAACGAGATTCCCAACATGCAGTAGAAGGCATGGACGCGAATCTTTTGGTCGGTCCAGTGATACATCGGCCCCCCTCCCAGCCAATCCCCTTCTTTCAGCCCGCCGAACACCCGTTCGATCTGCTGCTGTCCGGAGTAACCTTCGACGACTTGTTCGGCGGTCCAGTCCCTGCGGTTGGTCAACAGCGTGGTGCGGCCCAGACGATGCGCGAGCAAATGCTCGAAAGCGGCCGTATCGAAATCGAACTGCAAATGCCAGCGGCCATCGTGCTGCTCCAGTTGGTAGCGCACCAGTTCGGCGACAAAGGCCGCCGCTAACCAGCGTGCGATCTTGTTGCGGATCCCCGCTTCGGTGAACTGCGCTGCGGGTTTGGCGAGTTCGACCGACAAGCGGCGCATCGCTGGCAGCGCTTTGCTGAGCGCGGTGGTCAGGCTGTGCAACTGCTCGCTGGCAAACGGCGCTGAATACTTCACCACGCACAAATATTCCTGGCCATGTACGACCATCGGTTCGGCGGCGGCGCGCACCCCGGGCTGGCGGCTACTCAATGCCGGCAACTCCTCGACCGGGCGCTCCCGGAATTCTTCTGGCGCCTGGTTCCAGGGCAGGGCCGAGATCCAGCCCACACCCGCCTGCTGCAACTCCACGGTATTGGCCAACGCCGCTGATCCCTTATCTACCACCAGCGTCACCGTATCCCGAGCCATCCCGTGCCGATCCAGCAAAGCCACGATCCGCGCTAAGGCGATGGGAAACTCTTCGGCATCGGCGACGTTCCCTGGATAGACGTGATGACAGAGGCTGAGCCCGTTTTCTCCGTCCAACACATAGCTCAAGCCCACCTGCCGCAGATTATGCCGACCTTGCTTGTTGTGCCCGCGCTGCGCCAGGGTGTTGCGTGTGTTGGTGCTGGCGACCCAAGTGTAGAAATTCGTTGTGTCATAGGCCAGTAGGCGGCGGCTGATTAATTGCCGGTCTTGCCAGATCGCCAGCAGGCGCGACTGCGCCTGCTCGAGTTCATCCTCTTCTCCACTAGGGCCGGTCTGGATACGATCAAAGGCATCCCAGAATTCCTGCGAGGTGAAGCGCTCGGCCGGGAAACCCCAGCGCGAAGACAGAATGGTGTCGCGATACCAAGGGGCTACTTCGGTTTTCGGGCCTGGCTGGCAGATGCGGTGAATGGCAGCCAACAGCAGATAGTGTGCCGTGGAGGGACCCGACGGCGGCTTCGGCCAGAGCGATTCGAGCACGGGCCAGACTCCGGACTGCTGGGCGGCCTGCCAGAGAGCTCCGGGCAGGCCGAGGTCGACGGTGGTGATGGATAAAGGCAGCGGCGCGGTGCGGTTTTGCAGCAGCGCGGCGATGCGCTCGGCGGTGCCGAGATAGGTTTGGTGGACGATGCGGGGCTTGGGCGCCACTGAAATCTATCCCATACACTCGCAGCGGGTGTTTCATCCTCATGGTCACGTCAGCAGACGGGGCGGCATCGAGCTCGAGGACGTTGGGTCTTAGGCGGGCTATGCTCGGGATAGCCCTGGGCCAAAAACATCGGCCTTTTCGGAAACCTGATCCGCCAAAGGTCTGTCGTAGCGGATGACAATGACCCGGTAGCCTAGATCCTCCAGTTTCTTGCGCTCCCGCTGGTCAGCTTCGCTTTGTGCTGGCGCATCGTGATGTGGACCGTCCACGAAGACTGCAACGCCTCTTAGGTCGTCCCTGTCGTAATAAAAGTCGGCCTCAGCGTAAACGCCAGCCTCGGGTCGGAATTGCGTACGATCTGGAAGGCGGCGTCGGAAGGTAAACAGCGTCTCCAAGAACTGAGCTTCCAGGTTCGAGTTAGGATCTATCCTCTCTCGCAACCACTGGTAGTGGTCTTCGTATGACCTGCCGGTCGTTTGGCGGGTGGTTACAGCCTGCCGAAGCTGATTTAAGAAGTCACGGACCAAGAATCGATTGAGCAGGCGGTGATCCGGCTGGTTGGTGTAGCTCAGGAGGCACCTGTAGCACGCCCGGCTGCACTTTTCTTCCTCGGCGACGTCATTTCCGGTCTCGGGATCAAAATGACAGAGCTTCAAAGACTCGGTAGCAACCTGACCGACGGCGGCTTGGTCTTCGATCAGCCGTGACCACACGCCGCTGCCTCCCTCCGCTGCTTCCCAAAACAAGATGCGGTGCTCATCTCCATCACCAATTCGTGTCACCGACAATTCTTGTTCTTCGACCTGGAACAGCAGTTGACTGCCGCGTTGCAGCGCATAGCTGAGGCTCGCCAGGAACGCTTCCGTGTCCTCTTTAGCGACTGAAGCCAACGATGGCCTCACCAGCAAGATATTGCGCGTGTCGCGCACGAAGGGCAGCACGCCGTTGATCAATCGCGCTGTGTCAATGTCTCCCTCTCGATCGTCATCTCCGGGCCTTCGGATCCAGAAGCCGGTCTTGCTGTCCATGCTGAATCCCCTGTGATCCGAGCGGCGCCACCCACGATTGACCCTCCAGAGGCTTGCCTGGGGCCCTTCGGTGAGGTGCAGTAGCTCGCGCCCACCTGCCGTTGCAGCCACGGCTTTCTCTTGGATTGCATTTCCATCTGCTCCGGAAGCAAGGCGATAGTGCAATTCGAGTTCGTAGCCCTCTCGTGTGCGCTCCTCCTCATCGCACGTAATCCGTTCAACTCGAATGCCCTTGACCGTCGGTGTGGTTCATCGGAAAGATTCGTGAGTTGTATCGCATCGAATCTGCGGCCCGCGCGTTGGAGCATACCGAGCGCCACGCTCTGCGGCAGTTGCAAGCGCCTCCTCTCTGGGCCCTGCTGCAAACCCGCGCCGAGGAACTACGACCGAAGCTGTTGCCGCAGAGCATCATGGGCAAGGCCGTGAACTATTTTTTAAACGAATACAAAGCCCTGCAGGGCTACCTGCGGGACGGTCGTTTTGAAATCGACAACAATCTCATCGAGAATGCCATCCGTCCCACGGCGGTGGGACGGCGTCGCTGGTTGTTCATCGGTCATCCGCGAACCGGGTGGCGCAGCGCCGTAATTTATTCCCTGTTGCTCAGCTGCCGGCACCGCGGCATCAACCCGCAGAACTATCTCAGCGATGTCCTCGGTCGGCTGCCTTCGACTAAAATCACCGAAATCCACCAACTGCTGCCTGGTCACTGGAAGCCTGCTCCCCCCGCGCACTCCGCGTGAACTCACCGGTGTCGGCGCACCATCGTGTTCGTAGCCATTCCACTGCAACGTCCTCCGTGCATCTGGTTTAACGCTTACATTTAAACCGATTCTTGATTTTAAGAACCCCATGAAAAAATCCAGCGAATGGTATCAGTTGTGGATCACCGGACGGATTGGAAAATTGGCTGAAATGACAAAACTTGGCAGTGACCCCTTCAGTGATTCGGCGGTGAGTTGGCGCTGTCCTCGGGGACACGCGGTGGTGACATCGCGTTACCGCAACGGATCGTCTTGAATGGACTGCACACCACCCACGTTGTCGATGGTCCTCGGATCGGGGCCGCGTCCCTCGGCAAAGGCGCGCTCTTCCACGCGCCGACCCCGCAGCAGCCCCGGCAAGCCGAGGTTTCCTTCGATGCAGCGCGGCTCGTAATAGATTCTGTTCTCCTCGTCGCTCTGTTTGGTGAGCTCCTGCTTGGCGGTCCATGGCCGCGTCCATACGGTCGGATCTTCGATCGTGACCTCGTATTCGAGCGTCTTTGGCCCGGTGCGCGTCCAGCGCTCAACGAGGTGCATGTTCTCGCGCGAGCCGAAGAAATCGGTCTTCGGACTGAAGTTGGTCACGTCGACCACAAGCGTGTTACCCTCCCAGTGGCCGCGCGAATCGCCGAACCACTGGCGAATACTGGCCGGCAGGTGCGGGCTCCCGTTCATGACGATGTTGCGCTGCCAGCCTTGGCCCTGATTCATGTCGTAGAACATCGAAATGCCGCCGGGCGTCTGAACGATTCGCCGGAAGCTGCCGCCGAACAAGCTGCCGAAGTCGGGCAGCCCGCTGTGCAGACAGCGGTCAGCCAACCCGTCATCCTCCGGGCCATCGCTACGGTTGAGGCGCTCGAAATTACCGGTGTGGTAGCGCGGAGGGGGTTCGGCGAATAGCGGCGCACACGAGCAAACCGCTAGGAGGCAGACCACAAAGGCAGACAGCCGTTTCATTCGGCTAGTCTAGTCTAGTGTGCTGTCCCGGACAAACCTTCACAAGTTTCTCGTCAAGAGGTTTTTTAGATTTGCAAAAATGACGCGGAACAGAGTAGTTCGCAAACCTGATGGATCCAAATGCTTTCGGCTACCTAGGGTGCTCGCTTTGCGAAATCGCTGGAAGTCAAATTGAGTCTAAGTCTGGGGCACCGTTTTTGCCCGGACGAATGGGACACTCGGGCTCGCTCGTAGTCCGATC
>QHZC01000374.1 GCA_003224515.1 Acidobacteriota bacterium | reverse complement strand
AACGCCGGCAACATCTGTATCCGCAATCCCTGGCCGGGCATCATGCAGACCATTTGGGGTGACCCCCAGCGCTTCGTCAATCAGTACTACAAAAAGTACAACAAGAATCCGAAGAGCAAGGACTGGCGTGATTGGCCCTATTACGCCGCGGACGGGGCAGTTCTCCCCGCCGACGGTTACTATCGCATCCTCGGCCGCGTCGATGACGTCATCAACGTCGCCGGCCACCGCCTCGGCACCAAGGAAGTCGAATCCGCCTGTCTCACGATTCCCGAAGTAGCCGAAGCCGCGGTCGTTCCCGCCGTCGATGAAGTCAAAGGCCGCGTCCCGGTTGTCTACATCTCACTGAAGCCCAGCGTTCCGACGACAAAAGCGATAGAGGACAAAGTCGTCTCCACCATCGAAACCATGATCGGTAAAATCGCCCGGCCCAAGACCATCCACATCGTCCCGGACATGCCCAAGACCCGCTCCGGCAAAATCATGCGCCGCGTGCTCGCCGCCATTTCCAATCATATGGACACCGGCGACATCACGACGCTCGCCAATCCCGACATCGTCGAGCAGATTCGCGAGCTCGTCCAGGGCCGCAACGGTTGGCTTAGTGCCTTCCCGGCGCCGGAAAAACGATTGAAGGTGTCCGCCCTAGAATTCAAAGCAGAGGCTGAGCTGGATCCAGCGGCTGCCGCTCGTGCGGTTCGCCGGGATGAACTGAGTAGAGATGACGCCAAAATTCTGTAGCCCGCTTGCAAGGGAAAGACTTCCCCCGCAAGTGCCAGCATTTGCATTTGCCGTTTGTGACGTCCGGGTCGCAGTAGATAACGTGGTTGAAGAGGTTGAAAAAGTCGGCGGCAAAGTTTACATGCACTCTCTCCTTGATTGCCGTCCCCTTACCGAACCAAGCATCCAGGTTCCAGTGACCCAAGCCACGTAACGGATTCTAGCTAGCGGCCGTCGCCGAACTGCCGGGGTTGACAGTGGGAACTTTGCCAGTGTGGAACCCCAGCGCCAGTGTGCCACCCCAGACCTGTGAACCTTCCGACGCCGTGAGTGGCTGGCCGCTGATGGCCATGAAGATCCCCGAGTTATACCAGCCTTCGATCACCCGCTTCAGGAATGAGTTCGACTCTTGAATGGTAGGTCGTAAACCCATTTTCCATTGAAGATATGACGGAAATCGAACCCAGAAGGGCCATATTCGGCGTTCAAATCAAAACTGTTGGGTATCCGGTTTTGGTCGCCCTCTCAGTTTACGTTCTGGCGGCGATCGTCAAAAAGCAACTCGGGCTCGAGTTAAGTCTCTACAAAATTCTGCAAATCCTCAGTGTGATGATATTCGAAAAAACCCCGATTTTAGAGCTACTGGGCAGTTGCGCAGCGGAGCTGGACTTCGGCGGCAAGATCGGAATCCATCAATGCGCCGCGCCCATGCAAGGCAGAGCAAACCTGCACTGCCGTGATTCCGGAAGCGCCCCGCAAATCGGCACCCGCCAAGTTCGCCCCATCCAGCTCCACGCCACGCAAAATCGCGCCCGTCAAATACGCTCCGCGCAGATCCGCCTTCTTCAAGTCTGCCTCCAGCAGGATGGTCCCTTTCAGAATGGCGCCGGTCAGGTTCGCTTCTCCAAGTTTCGCGGAGGACAGGTCCGTCTGCTCCAGATTTGCAAACGACAGGACCGCGTGCTCGAGTTTTGTATCGCGCATATCCGTGCGCGAAAGGTCGGTCCGCAGTAGTTGCGCATTTCGCATATTCACGGCGTAAAGCGATGCCCCGGAAATCTTGGCATTCGAAAGCACCGCATTTTCAAACGTGCCGTAAGAGAGATCGGCGAACCGCAAATCCGACGCCGTCAGATTTGCGCCCGTGGCCTTGGCGGACACCAATATTGCGTGTGTCAGTTGGGCGCGATCGAGTATCGCCGAGCGCAGCAGGGCTTCCCGCAGATTCGCTCCGCGCAGGTCCGCCTCGGATAGATACACCCCCTCAAGATTCGCGCGCCACAGTTTTGCGTTGGGCAGAAACGCCCGATAGCCTCGCGCGAACCGCAAATTCATCTGATTCAGCCGCGCGCCCGCGATTTTCTCCAATGTCTCATCGGTCCAGACCGTACCGCGCGGCGGAGGTGACGACAGCGTCGCCTCCGTCAAATCCGCGTACGGCCGGTAGCCTACCGACTGAAAGACCATCGCCGCCCAGCGTCTCACATCGGCTGCTGATTCTTCCGTGGCCGTGCTCCTGTCGAAGGGCAACCCTCGGTTCACGCCAAGAGAAAAGAGAAAAAGGATGCAGCCCGTCGTCAGCGCCACGCGCGTGGTTCCCAAAATCATTCGTAGGATGTTTTTCGACTTGGGCAAACGGATGTCACCCGGCCGAAGCAC
>QHZC01000378.1 GCA_003224515.1 Acidobacteriota bacterium | reverse complement strand
AAAGCGCTGATGGCATTCACGAGCGCCGCGCCACTCGCGCGCAACTCGCCGATGCGGTCTCGCGCCACCTGTTCGAGCAGTTTTTCTCCCCGCGGCAGCAGCGCCACCAGGACGCGCCTGCGGTCCTCCCGGCTGCGGCTCCGGCGCACGTAGCCATGGGCCTCCAGTCTGTCGATCAGTTCGACCGCGCTGTGATGCTTTAGCGCCAGTCGGTCCGCCAGTGTGCGGATCGTCGCCTCCACGCCCTCCGGGAGGCCGCGAACCGCCAGCAAGAGCAGATACTGCTGCGGCTCGAGGCCCGCGGCGCGCGCCACCGCGTCTCCTTCACCGACGAACTTGCGAAGGCGGTGGCGCAGCTCGGCGAGCGCCTGGTACTCCGCAGCGGTGATCTCTTTTGCCATGAAATAACTATATCGCAATGCGATATATATTTCTACTCAAGCGCATCAGGCCATTCACAGAAGTAACCGGAGATGGAGAATTGCCGGAGTTACAGCGGTTTGCGGAAGGATTTCTGTGTTTTGTAGTGCTCGTAGCCGTTGCGTTCGTAAAACTTGTGCGCGCGCTCGCGAATTACGTTCGAACGGACCGACATGCTCTTGCAGCCGTGTTTGCGTGCCCAATCTTCGGCGGCGGCCAGCAGCCGCGCGCCCGCTCCCAGGCTGCGCTGCCCTTCGGCGACAACCAGCCCGTTCACTTCCGCGCGAATCTCAACCTCCAACAGCGGCTGCTTGCTCACGTGCGTCCAGCCGACAACTCCATCTTCCGGAGAGTCAGCCACGAATACCGCATGTTGCGAGGCGGGCTTGATTTCTTGCAGCCTTTTTCGCATCTGCGCCGCCGTCGCCGGATACCCCAGCTGCCCGGAGAGCGCCGCGATCCGCAGCGCATCGGCGCTCCTCGCTCGCCGAATCTTCAGCTCTCCTTTTTTTCCCGCGCTCTCGACCATCTTCAAGCTGCTTTCCGCCGTAGCCGCGCCTGCACCGCGTCACTCTTCAATTCCCGCAACGCATCCCCCGCAATCCACCGCGCCGCCCGCGAATCGATCTTGCAAATTCGCGCCGCTTCCTGAATCGCGATCCGGTTCAGTTTCAGGTTTCTCTTTCCGATCTGTCGCAAAGCCCAGTTCACGGCCTTTCTTACAAAATTTCGCTCGTCGTGCGCCTCTTGCCGGATGATCGAAAGCAACCGCTGATACTTTGCGTCCGGAGCGGATTTATCGCGATAAGCCAGGTATGCCATCAGGGCAAATCCTGCCCGCTTTTCGAATTCTTTCTTGCGACAGCTCCACTCAACTGCTTTCGCCCATGCGGGCGCCGCAAAAACAAATAGGTGACAGCAGGTACCATCGCACACATCCCAGTTATCGAAATCGCGCACCCAGCATTCCATCTGCGATGCACTCACTGACCCTGGTTCGTCGATCATCCCTGCTAGGATCCGCGCGTCGTGCACGCCGGTGGCCCACAATTCCAATGCCAGATCGTGATTCTTGCCGATTCGGCGTGCGAGTTCGTCCATCTTTGGCTTCGCCACGCCGTATACCACTTTTGCGTGAATGCCAAACCTCGCCATTCCATCAATATTCCGCTGTTCGCCCAAGGCGCGCAGTTCGCGCAATGCGCGCGCACAATTCCACTGCGCTCGCGCATTTTTTGGGGCGAATTTCGCCTTAGAACGTTTTGTCGGAATCGAGGAGGATCGTGACCGGACCTTCATTGACCAGCTCCACGGACATCATCGCCTGGAAAATACCGGTTGCAACGCTCACGCCCAGCTTGCCAAGCGCTTCGCAGAATTCTTGGTAGAGAGCTTTGGCATGTTCCGGCGGCGCCGCCGCGATGAAGCTTGGCCGCCGCTGCCCGCGCGCATCGCCGTAGAGCGTGAACTGCGAGACCACCAGCGCGCTGCCTTTTACGTCTAGCAGCGACCGGTTCATCTTACCCTGATGGTCTTCGAAGATGCGCAGGTTCGCGCACTTTTCCGCCATCGTTGCGGCGACCGCCGACGTATCCTCGCGGCCGACGCCAAGCAGGATCATCAGCCCGCCGCCGACCTCGCCTGTCAAGCGTCCTTCGACGGTCACTTTCGCGCGGCTGACTCTCTGGAGAACCGCTCGCATGCAGTCGGCTCAGTCGCCGCCCTGTTTTGCTGGCTTTCGCGGCAGCATTTCCGGCAGTTGCGCGACGTTGTAGGCAAACACCGCCAGCACTTGCGCACCTTCCGTCAGGTCATCCCAACGCACGCGGTCCAACGTGTCCGCCTGGGAATGGTGGGTCTTGTCGTAATCCACGTTCTGTTGCACGCACCAGAATCCCGGCACTCCCGCACCGTCAAACGGCACGTGATCGCTCCCGCCTTCGGACCGCAGCGTGGGCTCGGCCAATCCGACATCCTTCGCTTGAGCCAGCGGATAAAGCGCGCGATCGATCATCTCTCTCACCGCGTAGTTTCCCATCAATCCGATGGTCAGAACCTTTCCTGTGCCGCTGTCGTGCACCAGCACACCAGAAATTTTCTCCAGTTCTTTCTGATGCGTCTTCACATAAGCTTTCGAACCGTTCAAGCCCTGCTCTTCGCCAGTGAAGAGCACGAATCGGATCGTCCGCTTCGGTTTCACGCCTAGCTTTTGCAGCGCCCGGGCCGCTTCCAGCACGGCCATCGAGCCCGTGCCATTGTCCGTCGCGCCGGTTCCCAAATCCCACGAATCGAGATGTCCGCCGACGATCACGAACTCATCCGGTTTCTCCGTGCCCGATATTTCTGCGACCGTGTTGTACACCTCCACCGGCTTTCCGCTGAAACTGCTCGCGATGTTCACTTCCGCTTCCACTGCTCCCGCGTCCAGCAGTCTCCACAGCAGGGTGTAGTTCTCTCGTGTCATGTAAGCGGTCGGAATCGCGCTGGGCGCGTATTCTCGTCCGATGGCACTCATGTTCAACAGCCCGTACCATTTTTCCGAACCTTGCAGCACCGCGCCCACTCCTTCTTCTGCAAAGAACTTCGTTTGCGCCTGCCGCAATTTCATGTACGCCTCGAAATCAAATGGCTTGCGATCATCCATTTTCGGCCTCGCTACAGGGATGGTCTCTTCTCCCCACGGCGTCAGCAAAGGATGTCCCGGCGAACCCATTTCCCTCGGGCGCCCGACGATGACAATGGCCCCCTTCAACTTGCCTTTGTACTGCTGCAAATTCTCAGGTTTCTCCGCGGCAATACCGATTACCGGGCCGCGAACAGCACCTTTCGTGCCGGCTGACCAACCTGCCGTCTCCAGCGTCAGCATGTGGTGCGTTGGAGAGGTGATCTGTCCCGTGGCAGAGCCGCGCGCCCAGCTATTTGCAATGATCCATGGCTCCAGCTTCGCGATTGCAAGGCCAAGTTCTTTGAAGCGTTCTATGGTCCAATGACTCGCCTGATCGAGTTGTGGCGATCCGGTAAGGCGCGGCCCGATGCGATCCGCCAGATATTGCAAGTCAGCTTTCAGTTCGCCCTGGTCGGCCTTCACTTGCTCCAGAATTTTCGTATCCATCTCCACGATCGGATCGGGCTTGGGCGCTTCCGCTTTGGCCGCATCCGCTCCTTGGTTGAGCTCGTCCTTCCACACTTTGTCGAAGGTGTCCGACTGGCTGTGATGCGTCTGGTTGTATTCCGCACCGTCCTGAACCACAAAGAACCCCGGCACGCCTACGTCGTCAAACGACGCATGGTCCGTTCCGAATGACCTTCGCATGGTCGGCTCAAGCAGCTTCAGTTCCTTCAGCGGCGCAAGCACTTGGTCCACAATTTCGCGGTCCTGATAGTTATCGTGCAATCCCAGGGTCAGCACGCGGCCGGTGCCGGAATCGTACACCAGCACGCCCGAGATCTTCTCCAACTCGTCCTTGTGGGCGTCCACATACTTCACAGAGCCCACAAGTCCCTCTTCTTCCCCCGTGAACAGCACAAACCGGATGGTCCGCTTCGGTTTCAAGTTCAATTTCGCCAGCGTTCTCGCCGCTTCCAGCACCGCCATCGAGCCCGTGCCGTTGTCTGTTGAGCCTGTTCCCAAGTCCCACGAATCCAAGTGCGCGCCAAGAATCACGGCTTCATCTGGCTTTTCGCTTCCCCTGATCTCCGCGACCGTGTTGTACACATCCATGGGCTTATCGCCGAACGAGTTCGTGATCTCGATCTCGACTTCCACTTTCCCGTGCTTCTGCATACGGAACAGCATCCGGTATCCTTCACCGGTGATGAACGCCGTCGGGATCACGCCGACATCGAACTTCTCCCCGCCGATGCCGGTCATGTTCAGCAGGCCGTGCGGCTTGTTTGAATCGCGCAGCACCACAGCAACGCCTTCTTGCTTGAAAAACTCGTTTCTCGCTCGTGCCACCTCTTGAAACGCCGCAAACGGCGACGGTGCCGGCGGCTGTCCCTTCACCGGCGGCGGCGCCTGCATCGGGCGAGCCAACTCCGCGTTTGGAGTTTCCAGCTTGGGCGGAGAAAGACTCGCCGGCTCCTGATAGATGACGATCGCGCCCTTCAGCTTTCCGCGAAACTTCTCAAAATCCTCTTTCGTCTTGGCATCGAAGTACACCACCGGCCCGCGCACCACTCCTGCCGTGCTCGGGGACCATCCGGTCGCGGCAATTGTCAACGGATGCTCGGTTGGAGTCACGATACGCGCATGGGCGGTGCCGCGCGTCCAGGAATGCGTAATCGTCCATGGCTCCAGGTGTACGTTGGTCAGGCCGTATTGGCGGAACTTGGCCGCCGTCCAATCATTCGCCTGCTTCAGTTGCGGAGAACCTGTCAGCCGCGGCCCGATCTCGTCCGACAGGTATTCCAAGTTATCCATGGCCTGACTGTGTTCGCGGATTTCACTTAATATCTGCGCGTCCGCCGCAGCGAACGCACTGGCATCATCCGCCGCGGGCTTCGCCGACCCCACTCGCACTACGGCCAGGACAAGCACCGCAACACACACAGGAATTGTCACTCGACGTGAGCTCATTCGATCTCCCTCGAAGTCTTCAAGAAGATTTCACTGCCAGAATTTCATCATCCCGCGCAGCCAATTCCACACTGTTCCCGTCGTGGCCTGCGGTCTGCGACTTGTCTTAATAGACCCGCCAAACCTGTCTCTTCGTTTCGTGGTTTTTCCGCGACTCTCGGCTCTCACGGTGATTTCCCTTTTCTTCCCTGCGATTTCTCATCGTGCGGCGCCCGCCCCGACCCGGTCGGGGCGCGTCTGCGTTTAGTCTTTCTTCCCTTTTTCCCGGGCAGCGACAATACCGCGAAGCCACGCGGTGAATGCTGGCACCTTGGACAAAAATAGCTGCTTCGCCCCGCTACAATCGCGCGCCGGATCGGTGTTTTACACCGATAACAGCCTTTCCCCTCGCGTCCGTACACCCGATGGTGCCGCTGATATTCTCCCGGCTGGCCTTCGGCGTCAAGGAAATCGGAAATCGAGGATCCGCGCAACACAATCGCTTTCTGCAAAATGCCTTGCAGAGCAAGACGCAATTTATTCGCTTGTTTCCTGCTCAGCATGGCTCCTAGCCGCGCTGGATGGATCTTCGCTTTCCACAGGCTCTCATCCGCATAGATATTACCGACACCGCGCAGCACGCGCTGGTCCAGCAGCAGCGACTTAATGCGCGCGCGCCGCCCGCAAATCCTGTCCGCGAATTGCTCTTTGCTCACTTCGAGGGGATCGGCGCCGAATTTGGTCAGCTCTGCAGCAAGCAACGCTTTCGTCAGATAGGCGATGCGTCCGAAACGCCGCGCATCGGTATAGCGCAGCTCGCGCCCATCATCCAGAAGCATGCAAACGTGAGTGTGCTTCTCCCGAGGCTGGCCCGCCCGACTCGGCACGATCTGCCCGGTCATTCCCAGATGTACGAGCAGTGACGACGACGCATCGCCATTAACGGCAATGCGAGTCTCTCCGTTCACCGCGGACAGCCGCAGCAACATGAATTTTCCATAGCGCTCCACCGCCTCGATACGGCGTCCCGGCAAGTGTTGCTCCAGCGCGGCAGGATCGTCGATAAAATCCGTCTTACCCAGCGAGACGGAGATGATCCGCCGCCCGACAATCGCGTGCCGCAATCCTCGCGCTACCGTTTCGACTTCGGGAAGTTCCGGCATAAGGAAGAGAGAACCTCAAAATAGCACAGCGCCACTTCTAATGCTCTTCGGGGAAGGGGGCCAAGCCTCGCAGCACAGGGCGAAGTTTGTTATAAAACTGTGCCGGAAATCAACGAATGAAAAAACGGTAAGTGGGAATCAGGATCGTAGGGGCGCCTGCCGCGGCAGGCGCCCTACACCGGTACTCTCGCCTCAGCTAGTTCTTGTGGTAATTCGGATAGGGCGGATGCTCCGGGATCACCACCGGATTCTTCTTCAGCGCCTCCAGCGTGACTTCCACGGCCCTCTCCAGTTGCCGGTCGTGCCCCGCCGCAACCGACGCCGGATCGTTTTCCACTTCGATATCCGGCGCGATTCCGTGGTTCTCCACTTCCCATTCACCTTTTAGGCCATAGATGGCCACGCGCGGCGCCGTGACGAAACCTCCGTCGAGCAGCCGCGGATAGCCATAAATCCCCACCAATCCGCCCCAGGTGCGCGTGCCGACTAGCGGCCCAATCTGGTCCTGCCTGAACATCCACGGCAACGCATCGCCCCCCGATCCCGACATTTCATTGATGACCATCGTTTTCGGACCATAGATTTGCGCGAGCGGCGAACAGAACGCTTCCCCTTCCCGGGAAATCGCACAGTTCCGCAGCGGGCGCTTCAGCATGTCGACGATGTAATCCGCTACTTCGCCGCCATGGTTGTAGCGCTCGTCGATGACCGCGCCTTGCTTGCCAACTTGCGCAAAGTAGAACCGGTTGAAATTCAAGTAACCGCCGACCGCCGTGTCAGGAACGTGCACGTAGGCCAGCTTTCCCCCGCTTAGTTCGTCCACCTTGCGGCGGCTGTCTTCTTCTGATTTGCTTCCCAGCGGTATTCTCGAAGAAGCTGTAGACCTCTGCCGGTGGCCGAACCTCGCGCCCTTCCACTTCAAGCAAATATTCGCCCGGGTTCACGTCCACACCTGGCTGCGTCAGCGGCGCGCGCAGATCGGGGTTCCAGTTCTCGCCGTTGTAAACGCGGGCAAAGCGGTAGAGCCCGTGCTCGATCTTGTAATCCGCACCGAGCAATCCGCCTTTCACCTCCCTCGGTTTGGGAACATCGCCGCCGCCGATGAACATGTGACCGATGCTGATCTCTCCCAGCATTTCGTCGAAGAGGTAGTTCAGGTCCGCGCGTCCTGCCAAACCCTTCAAATAGGGAGCATATTTCTTCTCCGCGCCACTAATGTCCAGTCCGTGATGACGCGGATCGTAGAGAAAGTAGCGCTCGATGCGCCACACCTCGTGATACATCTGGTTCCATTCGGCGCGCGGGTCAACGTAAACCTCCATTTCGTCCAGCTTCAGGGCGCCGTCGCCAGGCTTTACGACTACGGCCGTGCCCGTGATGAACCATCCAGGCCCCTGGCGGTACAAGGCTTTTTCGCCATTGGCGGAAACCGCAAATCCGCTGATCCCGCCTACGAACGGCTCGGTCTTCCGCGTCTTCAGATCAAACTTTGAGACGCTTACCTGGGCCGGTCCGTCGAATCGCGGCACATCGACGATCTCGGAAAGGAACAGCGTCCCCGCCTTGCCAACATCAAGGCTTACGAAATTGGCGGTCTTGATCGGCAGAGAGACGATGCGCTGTCCGATGCCCTCCAGGTCGATAGTGACCCGGACGGGCTCCTCCTTCTTCTGGCCTTCTTTACCCTTTTCGCCCTCCTTGTCCTTCTCTCCCTCTTTGTTTTTGTCAGCTTCCTTGCCTTTGTCTCCACCGGCCGCGTCTTTCTTTTCGTCAGCCGCTTTTTCTTCGTCGCTTTGCGGCTCCACCGGCGAAGGGTCGCGCTTCTTGAGCACCGCCGCGTAAACACTTCTCAGAACCGGGTGCTGGAAGCTCGACAAATCCAGCCAGCCCGCGGAAAGTCCCACATTCGTGCTCACCACAAAAAACAGAGATTTTCCACCCTTATCAAATACCGGATATCGCGCGTCGCTGATCCCGTCTGTGATTTGCGATTCTTTTTCGGTTTCCACCGAGTACACAAAAACGGTCCGCAAATGATTCTCGAGCAGCTTGGCGTACGTCAGCCATTTGCTGTCCGGCGACCATGTCTCATTGAAACCGGACGTGGGATCATCGTAGCGATCCGTCGTCACTTTCACCGGCGTCCCCTTGCCCACGTCGACGTACCACAAGTTCAGCCGCTTGTCCGTGTAAGCAATCTTCTTGCTGTCCGGCGACCACGACGGCGTGTAGAAATACGACGGAGGATTGCCAAGATGGATCTTCTTCACGGTTTTGGAGCCTGCTTGATCGGCGATGTGCAGTGCGTACTCG
>QHZC01000373.1 GCA_003224515.1 Acidobacteriota bacterium | reverse complement strand
GGGCGCTGCTTCGGCGGATACCTTGGAATTGAAAGACGGGCGGATTTTGAAAGGGAAGTACCTCGGCGGCACGCAGGCCGTGCTGCGCTTCGAGCTAAACGGGGAAGTGCAGACTTTCAGCACAACGGAAATCGTGGCGCTGACGTTCACCAGCAATCCCGGACATTCCGCGCCGGCTCCGGCAGAAGCTCCGGCGATGGCGCCAACTCCGGCGCCGGTGGCCAGCATGGCCGGCCCTGCCTCCAGCGGCAGCGTGACCATATCCGCAGGACAATCTCTGCTGGTGCGGATGATCGACGGTGTGGATTCCTCAAAAAACCATGTGGGTGACGTATTCCACGCCAGCCTGGAGACCGATTTGACCATTGGCAATTCCGTGGTGGCGCGAAAGGGCACTGATGTTTACGGGCGTTTGGCGGAAGCCAAAGAAGCCGGGCACATGTCCGGCAGCGCTGAGTTGCAGCTTGAACTGACGCGCATCGTGATCGACGGGAAGGACTATCCGGTCGTCAGCAGCGACTACAGCTTAAAAGGGAAGGGCCGCGGTTCGGACACCGCGAAGAAGGTTGGGGGTGGCGCGGTGGCCGGCGCCATCATCGGCGCGATTGCCGGCGGCGGCAAGGGCGCGGCGATCGGCGCGGGCGTAGGCTCGGCGGCCGGCGCGGGCGTGCAGGTGTTCACGCGCGGTCAGCAGGTAAAGGTGCCCAGCGAGACGCTGCTGGAATTCCGCCTGCAGCAGCCGGTAACGGTGGCGCCGACACAAAGGTGATGTGATTCTAGCGGTTGCGTATGGAAGTCTGGGAGCATGTTCAGAAAAAGGCGGGCCTCGGCTCGCTTTTTTCTGAACGGGGATTTGTCAGCTGCTCCGGCCTCGAATGATGCGGATGGCGTCGGGCAGAGCGGCATCATTGCGGTCGCTGGCGCCCGCCTGGACTTCCGCGCCGGTGGAGTCTTCCAGGTCGCCGCCCTCTCCGGGCGCCAGAAAGAGATTGGCCTCGACGGCGTGCTGTTTGGTGTAGAGGTCGTAGTACCGGCCGCCGAGAGCGTAAAGGGTCTCATGGGTGCCGCGCTCGATGACTCGCCCCGCCTCGACAACGAGAATCTGATCGGCTCGTCGAATTGTGGAGAGCCGGTGCGCGATCACGAACGTCGTGCGGCCGCGCATGAGGTAGCGCAGACCTTCTTGGATCAGCGCCTCCGATTCCGAATCGAGGCTGGACGTGGCTTCGTCGAGAATCAGGATGCGCGGATCGGCCAGGATAGCGCGAGCAATCGAGACGCGCTGCTTCTGGCCGCCGGAGAGTTTCACCCCCCGTTCGCCGACAACCGTGTCATATTCGTTCTCGAAGGACTCGGCGAATTCGTCGACGCGCGCGATGTGGCAGGCGGCTAGAATTTCTTCTTCCGTGGCGTCCGGCCGCGCAAAAGCCACATTCTCCCGTATCGTTCCATCGAAAAGAAAAGTTTCCTGCAATACGACGCCGAGTTGAGTGCGATAGGAATTTAGCTTCACGGTAGCGAGATCAATTCCGTCAACCAGAACTCTGCCGCCCGAGGGCACATAAAATGCCGCGATCAAGCCGATGATGGTCGATTTTCCTGCCCCGGAAGGACCGACCAGAGCTGTGACCGTTCCCGGTTCAGATCGGAAACTTACGTCGTGCAGAACTTCCTTCCGCGTGTCGTAAGCAAAGCTCACCTTTTCCATTTCTACCAACCCGTTCACGCGATCGAGCGCAACTGTCCGGCCAGGCTCATCATCTTCCAACTTCTCGTTCAGAATTTCGCGGGTACGCTCGAGACCGGTGATGGCCTCTGTGATTTGCGTGCCGATGGCAACAATTTGAAAGACCGGTGCCACAAGAAGGCCCAGAAAGATGTTGAACGCAAAAAACGTTCCCAGCGTCATTGTGCCCGCAAGAATCTTGTGCGCCCCGAGCTCCATGATGATGGCGCTGACGATACCCATCAGCCCCGCAGCGGAAAGACTCATCAGCGAAGTGGCCGTTAGTGTCTTCAGAACATTTTCAAGCAGGCGCTCGACGCCGCGGGCGAAGACTCCTTCCTCACGCTCTTCCGCGTGGTAGCCCTTCACCACGCGAACGCCGCTGAGCGATTCGGTGAGGCGTCCCGTGACTTCCGCGTTGATTTTCGGTCTTGCGCGGAAAATCGGGCGAATTGTCGCGAAGGCTTTGTTGATCCCATACCCGAAGACCAGCAGGATGGCAAACGCGACGCCGGTCATGGTCACGCTGGTATGAATCAAGTAGACGAGCGCGATGACCGCGGTCATCAGTCCGCCGACAAATTCCACCAGTCCCGTCCCGATCAGGTTGCGGACCCCTTCGACGTCGCTCATGATCCGCGAAACGAGCGCGCCGGTTTTGTTGGCATCGTAGAACGAGACCGGAAGCCTGCCGATGTGCGCCTGCACTTGGCGGCGCAGTCCGGCGATCATCTTTTGCGCGGACTTGG
>QHZC01000370.1 GCA_003224515.1 Acidobacteriota bacterium | reverse complement strand
TTTTCTCGATTTGTGGAACAAGATCAGCGGGTTGATTTTCATCTTGATGTTCGCAGTCGCTTCGGTCGGACTGATTGTCGGCGGCATCGGCGTGATGAATATCATGCTCGTGAGCGTCACCGAGCGCACGCGCGAAATAGGCGTCCGAAAGGCCATCGGCGCGAAGCGCGGCAACATTCTCGCTCAATTTTTGATGGAAGCGGTGACCCTGAGCGCTGTGGGTGGCGTCATCGGCGTCCTGTTTGGCTCCGGTCTCTCCCTGCTGATGCGCTATGGCCTCAAGATGCCCGCAGTCCTCTCTTTTTTCTGGATCGCCACGGCACTCGTTCTGTGCGCCCTGATCGGCATCGTCTTCGGCGTCTATCCCGCTTGGAAGGCCGCGCGCCTCGACCCCGTCGAAGCCCTCCGCTACGAATAGGTCATGCCTCTTCGAATAGCCATCGGAGCGCGTGACTGGCCGATGCTGGGACCTGACCGCCCGGATTCGTTCGGACTAAGACTATTCCGCAAGTTGTTTGAGCAGCACCAAGGCCGTCTTGCCATAATGCTCGCCTTCAAGAATCCGCACCTGGCAGCACGAATCCAGTTGCCGAATTTCCAGGATTCTCACGGGAGTCCCGTCGGGCACTATTAGAAGCTTTTGTGACGCGATTAAAAGAGACAGCCCCACGTCGTCACTCGCCGCTTCCGACTTCTCTCTCTCGGCAGCAGCTTCTTCATCGACAGACACCAAAGCGAAAGAGAGATTGCCATCAGCGCGGAGTCTTGCGAGCTGGCCCACGCCGGAAGATGGCACCGGAGGCTTCGCGGACAAAGGCGGCGCTCCATGCTCCAGCCTGCCGATGAACCGGTAGCCGCGCTTCGGCAGGGTTTCGACGAAACGCGGCTTCCTGTTGTCGTCGCCTAAAGCCAGGCGCAACTTTTTGATGGCGGTGTTGAGGCTGTGATCGAAATCCACAAACGTGTCGCCGGGCCAAAGACTCTTTTCGAATTCTTTGCGTGTGATGACTTCGCCCGGCCGCTCCAGCAGCATGGCAAGCGCTTGAAACGGCAGAACTTGCAGTTTGATTTTGCGGCCTGCTTTGTACAATTCTCCCGCGCGAAGATCCACCTCGAACACATCAAACCGCGCGACGCCCGTGAATCGGCCGGGAGACGACATAGATTCTCTTCTGCCTCGCATGACTATAACACTCCCCGGAAAAACCACGATGGGCGCAGCACCTCTCGTTTTAAGTCCCGTATTTCCTTGCTGTTCGCTGTTCATTTATAGTCGCTTTTCAGTTCATCCGCAGTGCATTGCGCTCTTCGGGGGAATGCGCGAAAGTGCACGGCATCCTGATGGTGCTGGGTCGGCGTCCTGAGCCAAGTCGAACTTAGGCAAGCCTGGCCGGCGCTGACAAAAAAAAGAAAGAGGAGGTTCCCATGAAAAAGCGAGCTTTTGTGATGGCAACTTTATTGGTGCTCTCCATCATGGTGGCGGCTCAAGTTGCGCAGGCAGAGGAGCCCATGTTGGTGAACATTCCATTTGCATTCACAGCGGGCAACGTGACGCTGCCAGCCGGTGAGTATCGCGTCCAGAAATTGGACGGCAATTCCGCTGTGGTCTTGATTAGCTGCACGGACGCAAGCGCGTCAGCCATGGTGCTCTCGAATGCAGCCCAGGCGAAGAAGGCACAAACTCAATCGAAGCTGGTCTTCAAACGCTATGAAAACCGCTACTTCCTTTCGCAGCTCTGGACCGCAGGATCAATCCACGGAAGGCAACTCTTGAAATCGCGTGCCGAAAAGGAAATCGCGCAGTCGGCGCGCCTCGATAACCAAGGCGAAATTACGCTGGTTGCCCGCCTATCCCCCCGCTAGGCCGTTGATGTACTCGCGGCTGCAATCGCAAACCAGCGGACCGGAAGCCGGAGCTCCAAGCTCCGGCTTCCTTTGTATTTTTGAACTAATTGTTTCGGGATGGCCCCGCAGAACCAGAGTTTTTTTGCCCTGTGGACCCGCAAGAGAAATACGAATTGAAACCTCACTCGTAACGCAACGCCACCATCGGATCCGCGCGAGCCGCTCGGCTTGCCGGAACATAGGCCGCAAGCAGCGCGACGAAACGCAGCTCCGTATCCATTTCGCTCTCCATCCTCGAGCGCCGTAGCGTTGCGTCCTACCAAGAACGAAGCCGGCTCCAGAGCGTCATATCTCCTCGTGTGTCGTACGCAAGATTCCTTCGATTACGTCTGCCGTCATTCGTACCTCAGTGCCACCATCGGATCCACCCTTGTTGCCCTTCGAGCGGGGACGTAGCAGGCCAGAAGCGCAACAAAGGCCAACAGCAGGGGGACAAGTACAAAGGTAGCTGGATCTGTCGGACGAACCCTATAGAGCAATGTGGATAGGAAGCGCGTGAGCACGAAGGCTCCTGCAATTCCGATTGCCACGCCGCTAAACGTCAGCAGCATGCCCTGCCCAACCACCAGCCAGAGGACGTCGCTGCGCTTCGCTCCCATGGCCATCCGGATACCGATCTCGTGTCTGCGTTGGCTAACGGAGTACGCCAGCATGCCGTAAATTCCAACGGTCGCAAGGCTCAAGGCTATGAGAGCGAATATCTCGAGGAGCACGGTGCGGAAGCGCGGCTGCTCCACAGACTCGGACAGGAGTCGTTCCATCGTGCGGATATGCGCCACGGGCAGGTCCTTGTCGAGTGACCAGACAGCGTTCTGCACCGCCGATGCCAAGGTCGCCGGGTTCCTCAGCTCGGAGGATGTGCGCACCACCAGGTACATCGAGGGCCAGGCAGCTTGCTGGTACGGCTCGTACAATTCCATCTCCGGCGCAGCATCAAGGCCACTGTACTTGATATCTCCAACCATCCCCACCACTTCCATCCAGGGATTGTTGGGCCGCTCCGGGCCACCAGTCTTCAGCCTCTTCCCGACGGGATTCTCGTTCGGCCAATAGTGTTGCGCGAGAGTCTGGTTTACGATGGCGACTTTTGCGGAGTCGGCGCGATTCGCAGCGGTGAAGTACCGGCCTTTAACCAGTGGAACACCCAATGCGCGAAAGTAATCGGGACTGGCGAACACCAGATCGGCTAGCCCCAACATCCTCTCGGAGACCGCCTCCTGCCCCTCGATAGTGAAGTAATCAGTGACCTCCAGCAGGTTCGGAGGCAAACTCATGCCGACTCCGGCGGAATGGCGCGCATCGAATGGCTGCTGCGAACTGACACGTGGACGGGAGCGACGCGATGGGCTTTGCGGGATTTGCCGGGCACAAGTATTTGAATCTCGAGACCTTCAAGAAAAGTGGCGATGGCGTGAAGACGCCAGTGTGGTTTGCGGCCGATCCCGCCAGCGATCTGGCCACCGATGCGGCGCGACTGTACGCCTACACCACTGGAAACTCCGGAAAGGTGAAGCGCATTCGCAACAACGGACGCGTGCGGATCGCGCCGTGCGACATGCGCGGCAACTTGTTGGGAGAGTGGGTGGATGCGCGGGCTGAAATCGTGACGGGTGCAGAGGCCGCGTACGGAAACCGCCTGCTGAACAAGAAATATGTGCCGTGGAAGCAGTTACTGAATTTTTTCGCATCGTTTCGACGCCGCGGGCGCATAGGCTTTGTGATTCGGCCTGTGGGAAATGAAGCGAAGAAAGGTCAATAGTTCAGTTTGAGGGAGACTTGCATCTGGCAGGAGGGGCCTCCGAAGGCCATCTCGACGGGATTTCCCGCAGCGTCGCGCCGCACACCGCTCAAGGAAGGCGCCGGAGAATAGTGGAGAGAGGAATTAGAACAAATAGGATGACCAGGAAAAAGGCACAAGCAAGGGGACGGGACCAACAGAGCATCGAGAGACATTACGCGGGTTGATTTTGACGACGGCAGCCGCGCGAGAGCAGTCATGAGATTTTGTTGTGATTAGCGCGCGGTGACGGCAGATTGCGGCGAAGAGGCGAGGGCACGCAAAGATTCTGTGTAGGGGGCGAGGGCAACGCCGCGTTCGGTGAAGATGGCGGCGATGTAGCGGGCAGGGGTGACGTCGAAGGCGGGATGCGCGGCGTGGACGTCGGGGGCGATGCGGACGCCTTGAAGATGCGTGACTTCGGCGGCGGAACGCTCTTCGATGGGGATGCCATCGCCATCGGGGATGGATAGATCGAAAGTGGAGACCGGCGCTGCGATGTAGAAGGGCACGCTGTTCTCTTTCGCGAGAACGGCCATCTGGTACGTGCCGATTTTGTTGGCGGTGTCGCCGTTGGCGGCGATGCGGTCGGCGCCGGTGACGATCGCGCCAACTTTGCCGCTCTTTAGGAAATGCCCCACCATGTTGTCGGTGATCAACGTGAGCGGGATGCCGCCTTTGTGGAGTTCCCAGGCGGTGAGGCGCGCACCTTGAAGATAGGGGCGCGTTTCCGGCACAAGGACGTGGAGTTTCTTGCCCTGTTCGTAGGCCACGCGAATGACACCAAGCGCGGTGCCAATGCCGCCGGTGGCCAGGGCGCCGGCGTTGCATTGCGTCATGACCTGGCCTTCGCGGGGCATGAATTCCGCGCCGAAACGGCCGATGCCTTCGTCAGTGGCTTTCTTTTCGAGATGGATTTGTTGGGCTTCTTCGACCATGGCCTGCTTGATCTTGGCGAGGTCGGAAGTTTGCGCCGTGAACTCGGCAAAGCGGATACACATGCGTTCGAGTGCCCAGGAGAGATCGACGGCCGTGGGACGGGTTTCGGAGAGAGTGGCACAGATCTCTCGGAGCTCGGTTGTAAGAGCATCAACGGATTCGGCGGAAGAATGCAGAACGCCGAGGGCGACGCCCATCGCGGCAGCAACGCCGATGGCCGGAGCGCCACGGATGACCATTTCACGGATGGCTTTGGCGACCTCGCGGTAATCGGTGTAAGTGTAAGAGATTTCCTCGGCGGGAAGGCGGCGCTGGTCGAGCATGGTGACGCCGCGAACGGTCCAGGCGATGGGTTGGGCTACGTACATGCGCGCGATGTCCTCACGAAACCCAATTGTAGCGAAGCTGGCGCAGTAAGACGAATCGGTTCGTGTGCGGTTCAGTGGTCAGGAGGCATGTGCGTGAATCCGCGGGTGGCAATGATGGAGGTGATGGCGATCATGGAATTGTAGCCCAGGTGCAGAAGGAAACTGGCCAGAACAGTTCCGGTCCAGGCGCGGACGAAAGTGAAAATGACGCCGACGAGAGTCAGGAGGGCGACGAGGCCCCAGGTCCAGCCGAGCTGCGCGCCGTGCATGAGGCCGAACAAGATTCCGGTGATGAAAATTCCGACGAATGTGCCGAACCGGATGGCCTGAAGCGGACCGGCGCCAGCATTTTGGGCCAGGCCGGAAAATTTGCTGGCAAAGAGCGGATAAAGATAACCGCGGAAAACAGTTTCTTCGACCAGCGGAGCGACGAAGACAGCCATGGCCATGAGCAACATGGCGCCGCTGCGGCTCTTGAGGAGATCCTGAATGGGAGCGTGATCCACGTTTTTGACGCGCGAGCTGGCCATAGCCACGAAAACGGCGAGGCCGCAGCCGGAGAAGAAATACATCCACGGGCTGCCTTTGCCTATGGCCGGATCGGCGCTGAGTTTTTTCCAGCCAAGAGAGCGCCAAAAGGGCAAGCCGCGCAAGACCGCCAGGGTCACGTAGAGAAAAAGAAAGAGCGAGGCGTACCAGAGAACGTTGGTGCCGACCAGGAATTGCGGCTTGGATTCGAACATCTGTTGCAGTTGCTTCTGCGTGAGATGTTTGTTCGCCGAGAGCAGCAGAACGGCGCCGATTTGAACGACGAGCAGGCTCCCCAACCCGAAAACCAAGAAGACAACGAGATGGGGCCATGACCAGGAGATGCGCAGATCTTCGGGCAGAAAAGACGTTGCTCTGAGGGGAGGAGTGGCGGCCGCATAGGAGATGGGATC